>JAYULN010000480.1:0-21115 GCA_043763525.1 Hymenobacter sp. | reverse complement strand
AACGCCCGCCGCTATCAGCACCGGCTCGACAGCCTGGGCGTGAAGCGGTAGCAGCCGCACGGCCGGGCTTTGGCGGCTATACTTTGGGGGCTAACTGGCTAATAAAGCGGCCTTAAGCGGGTATTGCGGATGGCAAGGCGGGCTTTGCATTTTTTCCGGGGCAAGGGCGGGCGCTGCTAGCAGTAGTCTGTGTACTTTTGTTTCCCAAATTTTCCGCAAAACCGCCCTTATGCGCCAACGTCTTCTTTTTCTGCTTCCTCTGTTCTCTGGATTGACGGCCTCGGCCGGCGGGTTTGATACCGGCCCGCAAGGTGCGCGGGTGCTGGGCCTGGGCGGGGCCAGCACGGCCTACATCAACAGCATTGCCGGCCTGAGCACCAACCCCGGCCTGCTGGGCCAGTGGGGCGACTCGCTCACGCGCCTCAGCTTTGGCGGCATGGGCCAGATTCGGCGTGCCTCCTTCATCGGCCAGGATACTTACCAGCGCACCGACCAGGACCTGACCATTCAGCCCGGCGGCTATTTCTACGCCACCCGCGGCGTGAGCAAGCGCGTGAGCGTGGGCCTGGCCATCACCACGCCCTACGGCTACCACACCAAGTGGCCCAGCACCTGGGAAGGCCGCTCGGTGGTGCAGGAAAGCCAGCTCAACACGTATTTCGTGCAGCCCACGGTGGGCTTTAAGCTGAACGACAACTTCAGCGCCGGCGTGGGCTTGGTGTACGCCTTTGGCAAATGCAGCCAGCACCGCGCCCTGGGCCAGTACGACGACCCGGCGGCCCAGTCGCAGTTCAGCAGCAGCGGCTCGGGCCTGGGCCTGAACGTGGGCCTGTACGGCCGCACCGGCGACAACCTGGCCTTCGGCATCAGCTACCGCAGCGGTGTTAAGCTGAAAATGAATAACGGCACCCTCACCAACAGCGGCGTACCGGGCCGCGATGCCGCCCTTTACCCCACCACCGCCGATTTTAGCACCCAGCTCGACCTGCCCAACTCGCTGTCGGTGGGCATTGCCGACCGCATCACGCCCAAGCTGCTGCTCACCTTCGACTTCACCCTGACCGGCTGGAGCTCGCTCGATTCGCTGAAGCTGGACGTGGCCGCCAACGGCAGCGGCCCCGCCCGCACCATCAGCACCGCCCGCCGCTACGAGGATGCGCTGGCGTTCCGGATTGGCACCGAGTATCAACTCAGCCCCAAGCTCGCCATTCTGGGCGGCTTGCACTACGACGAAACCCCCATCCGCGACGAGTACATCAACCCCGAGTTTCTTGATGCCAACCGCATTGGGGTGTCGGCCGGCGCGAGCTACCAGCTCAATCCCCGCTTCGCCCTCGAAGCCGCCTATGGCTTCGACTACGGCCAGTTGCGCACCGCCCGCGCCAACCAGTCGGTCGAGCGGGTGGCCAACATCAGCGGCACCTACCGCACCGTCACCCAAACGGCCTCGGTGGGCGTAGCGGTGGCGTTTTGATTTTTTTGTAGTCGGTATCAGGTAGTCAGTAGTCGGACAAGTTTTTAGCCAGACTACTACCTCCCTATTCAATACTGAATACTCAATCCTGAATGCCAGGCACTAAACATCAGGCACTGAATACCAACCTATTCCGATGAAGAACTTTTCCCTGAACATCTGGGGGCGTGCCGGCTTCGCCGCCGTCGCTGCGCTGCTTCTAAATGCCTGCGCCCCCGGCCAGGATGCTCCCACGCCCACCGTGAGCGTGAACGTGAGCCGCTACCTGGCCGTGGGCGACAGCTACACGGCCGGCTACAGCGCGGGCGGCCTCACCCGCACCGGCCAGGAATACTCGTTTCCGAACCTGCTGGCGCGGCAGCTGCGCGGAGCCAATGCCGGGGCCACCTTCAGCCAGCCGCTGCTGGAGCCCGGCACCGGCTCGGGCTACCTCGATTTGGTCGATTTCACGACCACGGGCTTTGCCCGCGTGCGCCGCGTGGCGGGCCAGTCGGTGCGCGGGGCGGCCATCATCAACCCCAGCGCCTGCGGCGGCCCCGATACCGTGCGGCTGCTCGCCCGCAGTGCCACGGCCGGGGCCCTGCCCCAGAACCTGGGCGTGCCCGGCCTGCTCCTGAGCCAGATTGAAGTAGCCGGCCTCGGCAACGATGTCCGGGCCACGCCCGGCGCGGCCTTCAACCCCTACTTCGAGCGCCTCCTGCCAGCTGCTGACAGCCGCACCTACCTTCAGGCCGCAACCGATGCTGCCGCGTCGGCTACGTTCTTCACCTACTTCCAGGGCCTCGACGACTTGCTGCCCTACGTGCGCAGCGGCGGCCAGTGCGGTCCGGTGCTCAGCACTACCTCTACCATCAATGCCTTTACCACGCTGCTCACGACCAACGCCAAAAAGGTACTCGACCGCCTCACGGCCCGTGGCGTACCGGGCATCATTGCCCGCCTGCCCGCCCTCACCACCCTGCCCCTGCTGCGCCAGGGCGAGGGCCTGAGCTTGCAGGCATGCCTGCGCACCAGCTTTGGCGACACGGCCAGTCTGTACATCGAAGGGCCATTTAACTCGACGGTTGCGCAGCAGATTGGTCCTGGCGACTACGTGCTGGCCACCACCCTGCCCCGCATCGGGCAGCTGGTGCCGGTGCGCGTAGGCAGCACCACCCAGATGCTGCCCTACGGCCGCAACATTCGTGCCCCCTTGCGCGATGCCGACGTGCTTGACAACGACGAGCAGGGCCGCATCAATTTGGTATTGAGCAACTACAACAACTACCTGAAAACGCTGGCCGACAACTACAAAATGCCCGTCATCACCGCCGCCGGCACCCAGCGGACGCTGGATTTGGACGTGGCCCTTTTCGACCAGGTAGCCGGCGTTATTGCTATTGGTGGGGTGCAGTATTCGTCGGAGCCGGTACGCGGCAACTTCTTCTCACTCGATAATTACTCCCTCACCCCTCGGGGCAACGGCCTGCTGGCCAACACCTTCATCACGGCATTCAACAAGGCCTACCAGGCCAACCTACCCGCCATCGACGTAAATAGCCTGCCCACCACGGCCCGCTAATTTAGCAATTCGCTTTACGGTCATGCTGAGCGCAGCCGTTTTTCTTGGCATCTAGCGCAACTTTCAGGTAGCGGTATCGGGATGTAGCGACGCGACCCTTCGCGTCTCCCGTTCGCGCCGGTTAACGATTGTCGTTCAACGCCGAGACGCGAAGGGGCGCGTCGCTACATCCCGTACCGCAACTTGAGAACCGCTCTAGAATGGATATCCGATGCCGACGTTGAAGGCGGCACTGTGCTCGTTGTCCTTATACAGACGCTTCAGCGCCCAGCGCTCGGTTGCGGGGGCCGTGGGGTCGTACACTTTGGCGGCTACGTCGAAGCGCAGGATGAGGAACGTGAAGTCGAAACGGATGCCCACGCCGCTGCCCACCGCCAGTTGCCGGTAGAACGTGCTGGGGTTGAACTGGGCCTGCGGCCGCCCGTCGGCTTGAATGGTCCACACGTTGCCAAAATCGGTAAACAGCGCCCCTTTAACGAACGAATACACCGGGAAGCGGTACTCCACGCTGCCTTCCAGCAGCAGCTCGCCGGGCTGCTCCACGCGCAGGTCGCGCACTATCAGGGGTTGGCCGTTTTCGTCCTTATCGGTGCGAAACGTGGTGTAGCCGCCGGGCCCCAGCCGGCGGGCCGGCCACGCCCGCACACTCGAGCTGCCGCCCGCGAAGAAGTACTTGTCGTAGGGAATAATGAGCTGATTTTGGCGGGTTTTGTTACCTTTCAGGTCCTCGACTTCCACGTTGGTGGTGCTCAGGGCCTGCGCTACGCCACCACTGAGGCGCCACACCAGAAACGTGTGCGGCGTGAGGTGGTAATAGCGACGGTAGTCGGCGCTGAGCTTGGCGAAGTTGTACACGTCGAGGTTGAACCACGGGGCGTGGCGGTACAGGTCGCGGGTGAGGCCGCCCACTTCGCCAAACAGGCGCAGGTAGCGGGCATCGCGGGTTTCGTTGAAGTCGTTGGAGTTGTAGAGCGAGTTGGCGCTGATGCTGGGCTCAAACAGCTGCGTGAAGGACCGAAACAGCGGCGACCCTTGCGCGGCCAGCTCGCGGAGCAAGGCCCGGTACGTATCGTCAATCGAGCTGGTGTTGATAATATTTATTACCATCGGCGACACTACGTATTGATGAAAAGCCGACTTCTGCCAGATGTAGTCGTAGCTCAGCTCCAGGTTGGTGCGGGTGTACTCGGGCCGGCGCACGTAGGTTTCGGAGAGGGAAAAGCGGGTTCTGGGGTTGTAGCGCGTCAGAAAAGCATTGGTTTTGAACGGCACCAGAAACTGCGGCAACAGCAGCGAGGCCGTGGCCCCGAACTGCGTGGTGTATTCGTCGCGGCTCGTGACGCGGTTAAACTGCCCCTCGAAGCCCAGCCGCACGCCCACTTCCAGCACTTCGGCCCCGCCAAACGGGTTGCGGGTTTTGAGGCGCAGGTTGACGAACGGGCCCGGCTTGGTGGCCACGTAGGTGCCGCCCAGCTCGGAGATTTGCGAAAACTTGGGGGCCGGCGAGGCATTGATAACCGCCACCAGCTGGCCCGTGCCGGGGTGGGCGCTGGTGCTGTCGGCCGTGGGCGGGTCGGGTACCTTGCGGTAGCTCACGTTATTAAAACGGAACATGTCGAGGTCGGCCAGCAGGCGCTGCGTGCGCAGGGTGCGGTCGAGGTTATAGGTCTGTCCGGGGCGCAACAACACCTTGCGGGCCAGCAGGGAAGTGCTGAATTTCTGCTCGTAGGCCGCGAAGCGAATCGAATCGGTGACGGTGGTGTCGGGGCGCAGGCCCAGGTTGGGGCGAGCCTGGCTGGCGGCCGCCGAGCCGGCCCGGCGCAGGGTATCGCCGGTGGCGCTACGCAGGGTGCGGCCCACGCCGGCATCGGTCACGAAGCGCACCTGCCGCAGGGTGTACACGCGGTGGCCCTGGCCGGGGGCCGGGTTGGCGATGAACGTGCGCAGCCGCACCGTGAATTTCTCGTAGCTCGTGTCGGCTTCCAGGGTGATGTACTGCTGGCGGAAATCGAAGTAGCCCGCGTTTTTCAGCAGGGCTTCGAGGCGGGCACGCTCCTGGCCAATCAGAGCTTCGTTGTAGCGCTCGTTTTCATGCAGCAGGGTGGCCCCCTGGCCCCGGCGCACCACGGCGGCCACGCCCGAATCGGGAATGCTGGGCGATTGGAGGCGGTAGAGGAAAGGTTGATTTTCCTTGATGGTGTAAGTAACCGTAGCGCGGCGGTAGCGCTTGGCGGCATCCAGCGAATCGGACTTGCCGGGCAGCACCTTGCCAATGCCATTAAACACCTTCAGCACTAGGCCGCGCTGGTACTGCGCGGTGTCGGTGGCCGTTACCCGCGCCCGGAAAAAGCCCTGCGAGCGCAGGTAGGTCGTCATCTGCTCGATGGCGCGGCGCGTGCGGGCTGAGTCGTACACCACGGGGGGCTCGCCCAGGCGCATGATGGCGTTGCCCTTGTCGAGGGCCAGCTGCTTGCGGTTGGTTTTGCGCTCGCGCTGCACCAGCAGCTGGCCCAGCTTGGCCGAGTCGGTGCCGGCGGCTTTCAGGCGTTCGGCGTAGCTGGTTTGAATATCGCGCAGCTTGTTTTTGATGCGGACCGAATCGTAAAACCGGTAGCCCAGCTGGTAGATGGCCAGCTTGGGCAGCGGGAACCGGCTGTTGGGTTTTTGCTGAATGAGGGCGGTGAGTCGTTCTTTGTCGGCCTGCTGCACGCCCTTGAGCTCGACGCGGCTGAGCAGGCGCTGCCGGGGCCGCAACAGGCCGAACGGCGAGCACGCCGCCAGCAGCGCCAGCCCCAATATGGGCCCCAGCCGCCGCCAGGGCCGTAGCTTCGATGAATAGTTAGACAACAATGGTTTCAAAAGCACTTGGCAAATACGTGCAGTCGCTGCACCAGAAGAAGTACCGCCAACGCCACGGGGCATTCCTCGTGGAAGGCGGCAAAAGCGTATTGGAGCTGCTAAGGTCCGACCTGGAAACGGAACACCTGCTGGTCACGGCCGAATTTGCTTCCCAAAACCATGCCCGGCTGCCCGCCCGGCTGCCCCTCAGCATCGCCACCGAAGCCGAGCTGACCCAGCTCGGCACCCTGGCCACCAACACCACCGCCCTGGCCGTGGCCCGGCTACCTGCCGAAAAAGCTTTGCCTCCAACGCTGCCCGAAGGCGCTTTGGTGCTGGTCCTCGACGAAGTGCGCGACCCCGGTAACCTCGGCACCCTGCTGCGCCTGGCCGACTGGTACGGCTTGCCCGGCGTGGTGCTCAGCCCCGGTTGCGCCGACCCGTACTCGCCCAAAACCGTGGCCGCCACCATGGGCGCCTTCGCCCGCGTGCCGGTGTGGGAGCGCGACCTGGCCGCCTGGCTGCCCACGCTGCCGCCCGCCGTGGGCATTTTCGGGGCCGATTTGCAGGGCGACAACGTGCATCGCCTCGCCCTGCGCCCGGCGGGCATACTCATCATGGGCAGCGAGTCGCATGGTCTCACGCCGGCCGTGGAGGCCTGCCTCACGCGCCGCCTGCACATTCCGCGCGGGGCCAGCGGCAGGGCCGAAAGCCTGAACGTGGCCATTTCGGCGGCGATTTTGCTGGATAATTTCTTTCGGGGGCAGTAGCTGTCATTGCGAGCGCAGCGAAGCAATCCGTCCTGTAAATGCGACTAACCTTAAGAAGTGAAAAGCCCCGGCTCTGGAATCGAGTCGGGGCTTTTTCAAAATGATTTGTCACAATGAAAGGTTTGTCGCTTCGATAGGACGGATTGCTTCGCGGGGCTCGCAACGACAGGGGTTAATTAATCCCGATAATCCGCACGCCGAAGCTCAGCACCTGGGTGTCGGGGCCGGCCCCGGCTTTGAACAGGCCGTTCATGTTGTACTTGCCGAAAAACTCCAAGCTGCGGTAGCCAATGGTGCCTTGCAGGCCATACAGGAAGTTTTCCATGTTGTAGCTGCCGTCCTCCTTATCTTTGTAGGTGGTGCCTTCGCTGGTGTATTTCAGCTTGGTCCAGGACTTGATGCGGTAGCCCACGAAGCCGCCCGCGCCAATGGTGAAAGTAGGCTTGTAGTGCGCGTCGCGCAGCTGGAGGCGCAGCATCAGGGGCAGGTTGATGCTGGACGAGGCCAGCTTGGTTTTCTGGTACTGGCGGCCGTTGGTTTCGTGCATCACGTCGGTGCGGCCGTTGGCATTTACCCACTTGTTGTTGCCGCTGAGCATGTAGTTGTTGAAGGCAAATTCGGGGCCCACGGTCAGGCTAACGGGGCTGCGCTTGCCGCCGAGGCGGGCATCCCAGTTCAGGCCGATGTTGACGTAGCGCGAGCCTTCGGTGCGCAGGTCCAAGTCTTCGCGCTGCGGATTTGGGCCGGGTGTAAAGTAGGTTTTTTGATTGACGAAGGCGTTCAGGCCCAGGTCAAAAATAAGGTGTGACTTGGTGTGGTGGTTTTCAATGGCTTTGAGGCGCGAAGAATCCCGACTGGCTTCCCGCTGTTTTTGCTCCTCTGGGGTTTTGCCACCGATTTTAAAGCTCACGCCGGCGCTTTTGGCTGCTTTTTTTATCATCACATCCACCTTGTTGTTGGTCGCCGCATTACTACCCACGGGCTTGTGCGTGGTAATGCGGATTTGCTCGGGCATGTTCTTGCCAGGCTGGTCTTTGTCGGGATAAAACTCCATCGTCACCTGGTCCGATTTACCGTTTTTGGCTGCGGCTTCAGCCTGGGCAATGTAGCCGGCCAGCCGCGAGGTGAGCGAATCGAGGTGGTAGTTTTTCATCTGGCGCAGTTGGGCCGCATCGCGCACCGTCAGAGTAAGAGTGGCTTGATTGGGCAGGCGCACCACAATAGTGTCCTTTAGGGCAGTGGCGCGGGCCACGTTTGGCCCGCCCACCAGCACCAGCATCAACAGAAAAAAGGAGAGAAAAGAGCGTTGCATGAGTTCTAAAAAAGAGGAGTTAGAGTTGAATGGACTTGCTGACGCTGCGGCCGGCAATGGTGGCCCGTACGGTCACGTTTTCGGGCAGGCCGGTGGCTTCGGCCAGGCTGAGGCGTTCGCCCCGCACCAGGTGGCCAGCTTGTTGAAGCAGGCGGCCGCCCAGGCCGCGGCGCTCGGTAGGCGCTTCGGCCGAAGCCACTGCCGAACCGATGGTTGTGGCGAGGCGGTTGGCGGGGCTGCCCCCGTTACGCACCTCCACCGTAATCAGCGTGCTGGCCGTGGCCAGGCTGGGGGTAGGAGTTGGAGCTGATGTGGCAGGGACGATTTCCGGTGCCGGAATGGTTTTGGGGGCCGTGGCCGCGATGGAGGCGGTTGGGGCGACTGTTCGCGGCTCGTCAGCTGCGGGCAGCAGGGCCGGGGTGGGGGCCGGGCGGGGCAGCGTGCGGGCCACGAGGGGGAGGTGGTTGGCCGCCGCGTCCGGCTGCCGGTTAGTTCCTGTCAAGTGGCGAGCCGATTGCCCAACGGCCGATATCCTGGCTTCTGGAGCGGTAGATGCCAGCTCGGCGTGGCGGGTTGCCTGGGCCGTGGCGTTTTTTTGCGAGGCCACCAATGGGGCCGTTTTGGTAAGCAATGCGGGCGCGTCGGGGGCATTGCCAGCCGCCACTGTGGCTTCGGTTGCGTGTGTGGTCGCCGCATCGGCCGTGCCCGAAATAGCCGACTTATTTAGCTGCTTGCCAGCCGATGCAGCAGGATTGGAGCGCGTTGGTTGCTGCGAAGCCACATTCTCATTCACGCTCTTATTAAACGGGAAGCCCAGCCACAGGCCCGCGCCGCCGGCTACCAGCAGCAGCGCCAGCGCAGCAGCCAGAGCCATGGGCCACCAGGCAGCGGCCTGGCGCTTGCGGGGGCGCAGGTGCTCGTCTTCGAGGCGCTCCCATATTTCACGGGCCGGGATTGAGGCATGTACATTCAGGCCTTTTTGAAACAGCTGGTCGAGGCGTGCATCGGCGGCTTCAGCGGCTGGTTCGTGCATGGGTGCAGCGTTCAGCCGCGACCACAGGTCATCGCCAGGCGGCGTTTCGTGGCCGACCAGCTGGTCGCGGAATAAGTCGTCGATATCTTCGGGAGGCATGATTTCAGTTATCAGTTATCAGTTAACAGTGAGTAGTTAACAGTGAGCGTTTATCGTTTGGTAATGTGCAGTAAAAAGTCACTACTCACTGTTAACTGCTCACTGTTAACTGACCAGCAATTCGGCGCTGGAGCATGGCGCGGGCCTTGCTCAGCTGCGATTTGCTGGTGCCCTCGCTGATGCCCAGCAGGTCGGCGATTTCCTGGTGGCCGTAGCCTTCCAGGGCATAGAGGTTGAACACCGTGCGATAGCCGGCGGGTAGCGTGGCCAGCAGGTGCAGCAGGTCTTCGGCCTGCAGCTGGGTATCGGCGGTGGCGGGGGTGGTGGCCAGGTTTTCGGGTTGCAAAAAGTCCTCGAACGACACGGTCATCCGCTCGCGCTGGCGCAGCTGCATCAGGGCCTCGTTCACCATGATGCGGCGCACCCAGCCCTCGAAGCTACCTTCGAACCGGTAGTTGGGCAGCGCCCGAAACATTTTGGCAAAGCCGAGCAGCAGGGCCTCCTCGGCATCTTCGCGGCGCTTGAGGTAGCGGCGGCACACGGTCAGCATCAGCCCGGCCAGCTGGTCGTAGAGCTGGCGTTGGGCGCGGTGCTCGCCCCGCACGCAGGCGGCGATGAGGTCAGGTTCGTTCACGGTAGGAGTGGGCAAATCGCAGAAAAGAGAGTGAGTCGGAGCGGCAGATGCGGAAAGATGGAGCCGGGTTGCCTGGGTGGCAGGCGTTTTGAAAAAAAACTGAGAGAATGCCCTATTCGGATAGCCTCTTAGTGAGTTGCCAGGGCTTTACTAAAGGAAGTTGGGGGCAAGGGAATTCAGGCACACCGAGCCGCTGGAGACGACGAGTCCGGCGCGGCAATGCTGCTGAGGCCATTCCAAGGTCAGACCGTTACATTTACCTGTCAAACTTTCTGAAACCGTAGGCACATCCACGATAATTACTCATGCAAAAACTGCTACCACTTGTCCTTGTATCAGTCCTTGTTGCGAGCCTTGGGGCGCAGGCACAGGACGTGCCCACGCCTGCCGCTGCTTACAAAAACTACAAAGCTTCGCTGGGGATTCTGGGCAATCCCAAAGTTATTGGGGTGCAGGGAGAGGTTCGATTGCTGAAGCATTTCGGCGGCCGGCTGGTGGTAACCCAGGTGTTTGATTCTCACCGTCAGAATGAGTTCAGCGGCGGCGGCATTGGCTTGCTCACGTATTATATCCCGGTTAAAAATAAGCTGGTAGAGCCGGTTGTGGGCATTGGCGGGGTGTATTCCCTCTATCATTGGGATACTGGCTACAACCGAGGCAACCTGACCGACTTTAATGTCGGTGGCGGCGTGGGCCTGAACCTACGATTCAGCAGCGCTTTCCGAACGGGAATCCATGTATTGGTGGCCAATGGTTTCGAGGCCGCCGCCGTCGATGGCACCATGCACGCCGTGGGCCGGAAACTGCTGGTTATGCCCGCGCTCACGTTTGATGTTTTGTTATAGCGCAACTCACGTGAGGGCATTACCGTTTGGGCTGTATCCGTTCTAGCTCGTTCAACCGCTGGCCCTGATGCCGGCCGAAGCGCAGGTGTTTGGCCTGGCCCACCACTTGCGAAGCATAAATGCCGCGGTGGCCTGAAAATAGATAGGCCACCACGCAGGCCAGGGCCAGGTAAATCCCCGCCTGAGCCCCAAACAGTTCCAGCCCCATCAGCAGGCAGGCCAGCGGGGTATTGGCGGCACCCGCAAACACGCCCACGAAGCCCATGGCCGCCAGCAGCGCCACCGGCAGCGGCAGCACTACCGCCAGCGTACTGCCCAGTGCCGCGCCAATAAAAAACAGCGGCGTAACCTCGCCGCCCTTGAAGCCGCAGCCCAGCGTGAGAGCCGTGAGGGCCAGTTTGCAGGCAAAATCGGTGGGTGGTAGCGGGTGCTGAAACGCCTCGACGATGACCGGAATGCCCAAGCCGCTGAAGCGGCCAGTACCTAGCCCCCACGTGAGCAGGGCCACCAATACCCCGCCCACCACCGGCCGCAACGGCGCATCCGCAATGCGCCCAAATACCCGCTCAATGCCGTGCGTAATCGAAGCAAAGCCCCGCGCCGTGAGGCCAAACAAGGCTCCGGCCAGCAGCGTGCAGCCCAGCAAAGCCGGCGTGAGCGGCAGCGCCTCCAGGGTAGGATAGGCGGTGTGGCCCACGCCCCAGGCCCGTGTCACCCAGTCGGCCACGATGGCGGCCAGGAAGCTGGGCAGCACTGCGTCGTAGCGAATCGAGCCCAGTAGGAATACTTCCAGCCCAAACACCGCCCCGGCCAGCGGTGTGCCAAACACTGAGGCAAACCCCGCGCTCATGCCCGCGATGAGCAGCAGGCGGCGGTCGTGGGCCTGCAGGCCCAGCCAGCGGGTGAGCTGGTCGGCCAGCGCGGCGGCCATTTGCACGGCCGTGCCCTCGCGGCCCGCCGCGCCGCCCGCCAGGTGCGTGGCCAGCGTGCCGCCCAGCACCAGCGGCACCAGCCGCAGCGGAATGCGGGCACTGGGGCGATGAATCTCATCCAGAATTAAATTGTTGCCGCGCCCGGCCCGTTCGCCCCAATAATGATAGGCCAGGCCGATGAGCAGGCCCGCCAATGGCAGCAGCGCCAGCGCCCAGCTATGGGCTTCGCGCCAGCGGGTAATCCAATCGAGTGCCACCAAAAAGCCGGCTGAGGCTGTGCCGGCCAACAGTCCAATCAAGCCGCTTATCAGCAGCCAGCGCAGTAAAAATAACAGGGGCGACGTAGTGCCAGCGGTCAAAGCCCAGGTGGGCAGCAAGCGGGAGAAAGCAGGGCGTTGGGCCACGAAAGCGAACGAAATGATGAGCTATGCGGCGCGGCCACCCTGGCCGTCCGTTCCGTAGGAATCATCAGCGCGGGGCGGTGGGCTCCGGCGGTTCGCGCTGGAAATCCATCACCGTATGCCGCGGGCAAATATAGAAGCGGCTTCCAAGACGATGCTCATGCTCCGGTCCGACGGCGGAGCCGTCCGACCGGTTGCCGTTGAACGGAATCGTTGTGTGCAGGAGCCGCGAAAGACAACCGGTTGGATGGCCCCGTTGTCGGAACAGCAAACTACGAAATGACTTTAGGCGAAGCACCGCCCAAAAGCGCCGCTACGTAAGGCAACTAGCCCGCTACTTCACCACCAAGCTGCCGCGCAGCATGCCCATGCCACAGGTGAACTCGAACTTGCCGGCCTGCTGGGGCAGCAGCTCGACCATGGTGGTCTTGAAGGCCGGCAGGTCGCGACGGATATTAAAATCAGGCATCAGCAGCTCTTCGGAGCAGCTGTTCTCTTCGTCGCGGTAGAAATGTAGCTGCACGGGCTTGCCACGCTCCACTTCGATGATGTCGGGCGAGTAGCCGCCCTTTACGGTAATATCAACTTCCTGCACGCCGCTGGATGAGGACACGGCCGCCGCAGTCTGGCGGGCTGAGAAGAAGAAGAACCACAACACGAAGGCGGCCAGAGCCAGGCCGCTGATGGTAACGATGATGGCGGGAGTATCCATGGTTGAATGAGAAATGTAGTATTGGGACTGAAGCACTGAATGTCATGCTGAGCGCAGTGAAGCATCTCTACCGCAGCAGTAATCCAATCGATTGAATTAGTTGCGCGGTAGAGATGCTTCACTGCGCTCAGCATGACGTTCTATCATTCCCTGTCCTTCACCGGTGAAAAGCTTCGCAGCCGCAGCGAATTGGTGAGCACCGATACCGAGCTCAAAGCCATGGCCCCGGCGGCAATCATGGGCGAAAGCAGCCAGCCAAACACCGGATACAGCAGCCCCGCCGCAATGGGAATGCCCAGGGTGTTGTAGATGAAGGCAAAAAACAGGTTCTGCTTAATGGTGCGGATGGTTTGGCGCGACAGCTCGATGGCGGTGACCACGCCCTGCAAATCGGAGCGCATGAGGGTGATGCCGGCGGCTTCCATGGCCACGTCGGTACCCGAGCCGATGGCCAGGCCAATGTCGGCCTGGGCCAGCGCGGGTGCATCGTTGATGCCGTCGCCCACCATGGCCACGATGCGGCCTTCGGCTTGCAGCGCCTTCACTTTGCCAGCCTTGTCCTGGGGCAGCACCTCGGCAAAATACCGCTTGATGCCCACCTGGTTGGCTACCTGGGCGGCCGTTTGGGAGTTGTCGCCGGTCATCATCACCACCTCGATGCCCTGCGACTGCAGGCGTTTGATGGCGGCCATTGAGGTTTCGCGCACCGTGTCGGCCACGCCAACGAGGGCCACCGCCTGGCCGGCTACGGCCACGTAGAGCACAGTTTTGGCTTGGGCGAGCAGCTGGCCAGCCAGGGCCGTGAGCTCCGGCGAAAGGGCCACATTTTCATCCGCCAGCAGGCGGCGATTGCCGATGAGCACGGCCTGGCCAGCCACGCTGGCGGCTGCGCCCTTGCCCTCTATCGCCCGGAAACCGGTAGCTTCTACTTTCGTGGGGCTGTGGAGGTCGGCGTAGCGCACCACGGCCTCGGCCAGCGGGTGTTCCGATTGCCGCTCCACGGCCGCTACCAGCCGCAGCAGCTGGCCGGTATCATGGGCCGCTCCGGTAGGGCCGGGGGCGATGAAATCCGTCACCGCCGGCTCGCCCCGCGTGATGGTGCCGGTTTTGTCGAGCAGTACGGTATTCACCTGGTAAGCCTTTTCCAGGGCTTCGGCGTTGCGAATCAGCACCCCATGCTCGGCCCCTTTGCCGGTGCTGACCATGATGGCCGTGGGCGTGGCCAGGCCCAGCGCGCACGGACAGGCTATGATGAGTACGGCCACGAAGTTGACCAGCGCCAGCGGCAGGCGGGTGCCCACCGGGGCCAAATCGAACCAGACCACGAAGGTGAGAATGGCGATAACGACCACCGTGGGCACGAAAATGGCGCTCACCTTATCGGCCAGCCGCTGAATGGGGGCGCGGCTGCCTTGGGCATCTTCCACCAGCTTCACAATTTGCGCGAGCATGGTATCGGCCCCTACTTTGGTGACGCGGAAGCGGAACGACCCGGTTTTGTTGAGTGTAGCCCCAAAGACCGGGTCGCCCTCTTTTTTCTCCACGGGCAGGCTCTCGCCGGTGAGCATGGCTTCGTCGAGGGCTGAGTGGCCGGCAGTGATAAGGCCGTCGGTGGCCACCTTCTCGCCGGGGCGCACCAGCACAATGTCGCCGAGCTGCACCTGCTCGATGGGCACGTCCACTTCCTGCCCATCGGGTTGCACCAGGCGGGCCGTTTTGGCTTGCAGGCCCAGCAGCGATTTCATGGCGGCCGAAGTCTGGATTTTGGCTCGCATCTCCAGTACTTTACCCAGCAAAATCAGGGCAATAATGGTGGCCGTGGTGTCGTAGTAAACCTCTGGCTGCAAGCCACGACTGAGGAAAAAGTCCGGCACCACCGTCGCGGCCAGGCTGTAGCCAAATGCCGCGCCGGTGCCCACCGCAATGAGAGTGTCCATGTTGGCGGCCCGGTGCCTGAAGCCGTTCCAGGCCGACACGTAGAACTCGCGGCCGCTATACAGCAGCACGGGTAGGGTAAGGGCCAGCAGCAGGTAATTGAACCATTGCATGTTGATGCGGGCCATCATGGCGGGCCACAGCATGAGCATACTCAGCGGCATGATGATGGCAGCCATGGCTACCGCCACCCAAAATCGGCGCTTCAGCTTTTGGTAGGCGGCGGCTTTTTGCTGGTCGATTTCGGCCTGGCGCTCGGCCGCGCTGGTGTCGGGGGCGCGCTCGGTAACGCCGTAGCCGGCTTTCACCACGGCTTCCTTCAGGGTGGCGGGCGTGGCCTGGTCAGGCAGGTAGTGAACAGTGGCTTTTTCGGTGGCGAAATTCACTGCCGCGCTTTGCACGCCAGGGGCGCGCGTGAGCGAATTTTCCACGGCCGATGCGCACGAGGCACAGGTCATGCCTTCGATGTCGAGGGTCGTGGTTTGGGGAATGGGGGACATAGGACGGGGTTGCTGAGTAGGGTCGGGCCGCCGCGTAGTGGCCCCTTGCGAGGGGCGCGGGTGCATTGCTCTCACAAAGGAACGCCCGTGCCACAGCCTGAGGCGTACGGAATCCAGAACAAAACATGCATAATTTGAATGCCCGGAGCCAGCCCGGGACCCGCATATAATTGCGCGGTGCAGGTACAGAATTGTGCCCGGGTTAAGGCCGGTACAATCAGCACAGGTTGCCTTAAAACCTGCTTCTGTCTGCCTTAAACCATTTTTGCTCACAGTTGCGCTGCGGCCACTACGCCAGGCCGCAACCCTGGAAATAGGGTTGTGAAGGCAGGCGCTGGAATTCATCTGTTGCAAAAAGAGTTAGTTTTGCGGCTGCTTAGTGCCCGTTTATGTTCCGTTCCTTGTTCCCTTTTCGCCGTTTGCTGGCGACGACCTTCCTGGTTGTCTTCGTCAACGTGTTCGTGGGGCAGTGCTGGTGCGCGACGGTAAATCCGGCTAAACAGGCCATGGCCGCCGGCCCGGCGCACTGCGCCACGGATGCGCCCGCCAAGCCCGCCCATGTGGGCTGCCACGGCCACGGCCCAGCTAAAGCCGACCATCATCAGGCCTCCCAAAAGCAGGTTACTCACCAGCCCGCCACCAAGCACGACTGCTGCAAGGACAAGTCGGCTTCGCTGCTTGCGTCGTTGATTGCGCCGACGGAAAAGTGCCACTTCGATTCGGCACCGGCCGTGTTGCCCACGTCCGTGGCCTACCATTTCCGGCCCCAGGCCGGCTCATGGAATCGGCGGAGCGCCGTGGCACTGGTGCCCCCGCGGCAGCTCAAACCCAAAATCCCCGACATCCGCATTTTCATCCAGTCGCTGACTGTTTGAGGGTTTCGACGCGCTAAGGCTCGCGCCGGCATGGCTTTGCTATGTCCGGGGTGGGCCTTTTTGCTTGCCCCGCGGGGGGCGGGGTATGGGCTCGCCCAATAACTATTTCCGGGTTTTGTGCGACTCGTTCCCTTCAAGTAATTGCCGGTGGGCGGGGTTTCGCTGGCACCGGGGTTGGGCCTGAAGACTATTCTTGCTTATTTCATTCTCGCTTTTAATGCAACGCATATTTGCTTTTCTGCTGGCCGCTGCCAGCATCCTCACCGCCACCGGCTGTTCCACCGATTCGACCGGCAGCGCTGCTACTGCCGTGGCTACGCCCGCCGGCACCCCACCCGACAGCACGGCTGGCCACGCCGGTGGGCACACCTACGCCTGCCCCATGCACCCGGAGGTAACCAGCACCAAGCACGGCCAAAAATGCCCCAAGTGCGGCATGGAGCTGGTGCATAACGACCAGGTGAGCAACGGCAAAACGTACCAGATGAAATTTGAGTCCCGGCCCCGGCAGCTGGCGGCAAGCCAGGCCGCTGTGCTCACCTACACGCCCCAGGAAGTAGGCAACGAAGCCACGCCCGTGCCGCTGGCGGTGGTACACGAGAAAAAAATACACCTCATCATCGTGCGGAAAGACCTGTCGGTATTCTACCACGAGCACCCCGAATTCACGGCTGAAGGCAACTACCGGGTCCCGTTTACCTTCGCTCAGGGTGGCGACTACGTGCTGTTTCAGGACTACACGCCCGATGGCAGCGGGCACCAGCTCGGCCGACAGGTCGTAACGGTGCAGGGCCCGAAATACTCGTCCGTAAAATTCGACCACGACCAGATGCAGTGGCGCAAGGATGGCTACCAGGCCACGTTGTCGTTCAATAAGGCGCTGAAAGTAGGCCAGCTGCTGGCCATGAAAATCAACCTTGTCAAGAACGGGCAGCCCGTGACGGACCTCGACAACTACCTCGGGGCGCTGGGCCACGTGGTGGTCATCAGCGAGGATACCGAGCACTACCTGCACGTGCATCCCAACGACCAGGCCGACAAAGGCCCCAACATCGGCTTCAACACCAGCTTTGAAAAGCCGGGCCGGTACCGGGTGTTCCTGCAATTCAACCACGCCGGCCAGATTCATACTGCCGACTTCACCATTAATGTCAGCGCCTAGCGCATACTGCCATCAAGATAACCCAACCCAATTTCCAATTCTCATGAAAAACACTGTTTTTATCCTTGCCGTTTTGTCGTCTGGTACGTTGCTGATGAGCAGCTGCGAGAGCAAGAAGTCGACTGAAACCACCACCGAAACCACCGCCCCGGCCGACTCGACTGGTAGCATGGCCGGGATGGACCATTCCAGGATGGCCGACAGCCCAGCCGCTGGCTCGGGCATGATGGTGGCGATGAATACCATGATGCAGAAGATGGAAGCCGTGAAGATGGCCGGCAACACCGACCACGACTTCGCCCATATGATGATGGCCCACCATCAGGGTGCCGTCGAAATGTCGGCCCTGGAGCTTAAAGAAGGCAAAGACGCGACCCTGCGTGCCATGGCCGAGAAAATCAGTGCCGACCAAAAACGGGAGATTCAGGAGTTGGAAGCTTTCGCCACCCGCCTCGATGGCGCGCCCACCAACTACAAGCCTACCGACCCCAAGGATGCCTTCGCCAGCCAAATGAATGCCTCAATGGACAGCATGATGAAGAACCTGGGCCAGCCCAGCGGCAACGTCGACCAAGACTATGCCGCGATGATGGTGCCGCACCACCAGAGCGCCATTGACATGGCCAAGGCCGAGCTGGCCCACGGCCGCGATACTAAGCTGAAGGAGATGGCGCAGAAAATGATTGCCGCGCAACAGCAGGAAATTCAGGAATTCAAAGCCTGGCAGGCCAAAAACGGTGGCAAAATGAAGTCCAGTGCCGCCGTGTACGAATGCCCGATGGGCGACGGTGGCCAAAGCACCGCGCCGGGCAAATGCCCGAAATGCGGGATGGACCTGGTGAAAAAATCCTAGCCCGGCAGTCCGTATAACAGCAGGATGCCTGACTAGGAAATCCTGCGGTCAGGTCAGTATAATCAACTCATTATGAGAGCTGAAAATCAGTCAGGTACAATCATTCGATTGCCCTTCGTCAGGAGGGCTGAGAGAAGCGTGCATCTGGCTTTCGTGCTGGCTTTGCTGCTGGTGGGGGCCCACGCCAAAGCCCAGCAGGTAGCGGTGCGCCTCGACAGCGCCGAGGCCACCGCCCTGCGGCTGCACCCACGCCTGCGCCAGTCGGCCCAGGAAATTGAGGAGCAGCACGCCTTGCGGCGCGGCAGCTTTTCGCCCCGCAACCCCGACTTCCTTTTCTCGGCCCCCACGGGCGAGCGGTGGGCTCCGGGCGTGGTGCAAACCCTGGATTTTCCGACGGTGTACCGCAGTCAGGCGCGGGCGGCCCAGGCCGGCATTGCCCTGGCCGAGCGCGGGCTGGACGTGAACCGCGCCACCGTGCGCCGCGACGTGCGCCTGGCCTACCTGGCTCTGCAAGTGAGCGAGGCCCAAGTGCGCCAGCTTACCTACCAGGACAGCCTGTTTCGGGCGTTGCAGGTGGCTACTGACCGGCTTTTCAAGGCCGGCGAGGTTACCTCGCTGCAACGCATCAGCACCGAGGCCGAGGCCCGGCAGGTGCATAACCAGCTGGAGCAGGCTCTCGTGGACCGGCGCTCGGCGCAACGGCGGCTGGGGCTGCTGCTTAACCTGCCCAACGCCAACCTGACCGCCGACACCGACCTGCGCCAAACCGGCCCCGAGCTGGCCCGCACCGGGCCCGAACTGCTCGCCACCCTGCCCAGCCAGGACAGTACGGCCATTGCCCCCAGTCCCACGCTGGCCTTCTACAGTCAAAACGTGGCCCTCAGCCAGTCGGGCATTGGGCTGGTGCGGGCGCGGCGCACGCCGGCCGTCACGGTAGGGTATCAGAACCAGGGCTTTGCCGATTCGCCGTACAAGTACCGCTTGCAGTTTGGCGTGTCGGTGCCGCTCTATTTCTGGACGTACCGCTCGCAGCTGCAAGCGGCCACGGCCCGCCGCAAAGTGGCCCAGGCCCAATTGCAGGTGCAGCGCCTCGATTTGGGCACCCAGTACCAGCAGGCGCTGGCCGATACGCGCAAGTTTGCGGCCTCGCTCGGTTACTACGAGCAAACAGGCCTGCCCCAGGCCACGGCCATCATCAGCCAGTCGCAGCGCCTGTTTCGGGCCGGCGAAATCAGCTATCTGGTCCTGATTCAAAGCCTGAACCAGGCCTTTACCATCCAGAATGCCTACCTGACCACCATCCGGGACTTCCGGCAGGCCATTGTTGAACTTAACTACCTGCGCGGCCAATGAAACCGTTTATGAAACCTATGCTACGCTTGGTGCTGCTGGTGCTGCTGGGGGCTGCCCCGCAGGCCCGCGCCCACGGCGGCGACGACCACGGCGGCGGGGCCCAGCCGTCGGCCGGGGCCATTGCTACCACGTTTTCGGTGGCGGCCCTGTCCGAAAAGTTTGAGCTGCTCCTGCGCTTCGAGCCCCTGAAAAAAGGCCGCGATGCCGACATGCGCCTGTTCATCTCCGACTACGCCACCAACGCGCCCATCAAAGGCGCGAAGCTGACCGTGACCTGCCCGGAAGCGGCGGGCCTCAAATTCGAAATCTCCGAAAAAGACCCCGGCGCTTATTTGGTGGAAGGGACGTTTCCGGAGAACAAGAAATACAGCCTCGCGGTGAATGTGGTGGCGGGCGACAAGGCCGATTTAATGCTGCTGAAGGGGGTGAAAGTGGGCAAGGAGCTGCCCGTAGCGGCCGCCGCGCCCCCGGCCGCACCGTCAATATTCTCTTCCTGGAAAACCATTCTCGCGCTGGTCGGCGCGTTCGTGCTCGGCATCGTCCTCACGGCGGTGCTCCTGCGCCGGCACCGAAATGCCCCGCCCGCCGTGCTCACCCCAACGCCCGTTGCCCAATGAAAACGAAACACAAGTTGCTCGTAGCCACGGCCGCCGCCAGTTTGGGCCTGGCCGTGTTGTTGCCGCCGCCCCCGGGCGTGCTGGCCCACGGTGGTGAAGACCACGGCGGCGGGGCCCAGCCCAGCACCGGCGGGGCCATGACCGATGCCGTGGCCCTGCCCAAGGAAAGCCAGTTCCTCTTTGGCGTGCGCACGGCCCTGACCCGCTATTCCGACACCTACAACCGCCTCACGCTCTACGGCACGGTGTCGGCGGCGGCCGGGGGCGAGGGGCGGGTGGTGGTGCCCCAGGCCGGGCGCATCGTCAGCCTTTCGGCCCAGGTGGGGCAAGTTGTGCGGGCCGGCCAGGTGCTGGCCGTGCTCGACCAAACCTTGGACGCGACTCAGCAAATCGGCCTTTCGACCGAGCGGGCCAATGCCCAGGCCGAGCTGCGGGCCGCCCAACAGGACTACGCCCGCCTGCAAACCATTGCCGACATTGCCGCCCGTAAAGACGTGGTGGCCGCCGAGCTGCGCCTGCGCCAGGCCCGCCAAAATGCCGGTATTTTTAATGGCCAGGCCCGCAACCGCCGCGTCAGCATTACCTCGCCCATCAGCGGCACCGTCGATGTGTTCAACCTCGCCGTGGGCCAGCAAGTGAGCCAGGGCGACGAGCTTTTTCGCGTCCTCAACCCCGGCAAGCTGCGCGTAACGGCCGAAGTTTTTGCCCAGGATTTGGCGAAAATCACGCCGGGAGCGCAGTTTCGGGTCGAGAGCTTGCAGGGCCAGGCAGGCAGCGCCCTGGCCCGGCTGGTGGTGTTTTCCAACGTGGTGAACCCCGTGAACCAGGCCCGCCAGCTTATTCTGGAATTGGATGGCGCGGGCAACGACAGCTTTCGCGCCGGCCAGGCCGTGAACGTGCAGGTGGTGGGCCAGGCCGGCAGCGGCAAAAAGCAGCTGGTGGTGCCTACATCGGCCCTCACCGACCTCAATGGCAAGCCCGTCATCTTCGTGCATACCGAACCGGAAACTTTCAAGATTCGCTACGTGCAGCCCGGTGCGGCCAACGGCGAGCAAACGGTGGTGCTCGGGGGCGAGGTGAACGAAAATGACCGGGTCGTGACGGTGGGAACGTATCAGCTGAAATCCATCTATCTGAATCAGTAGCTTTTTTTGAGCTGTTAGCTGATGGCTGATGGCTGTTAGCTGATGGCTGTTAGCTGATGGCTGT
>JAYULN010000479.1:0-9774 GCA_043763525.1 Hymenobacter sp. | reverse complement strand
GTGAGCAGGGCTTCGAGCTTGGCGGCTACGGGAACGTCGGCGGGGGCCACGGCGGCACTTTTAGCAGTCATACTGAACGGGGTTCGTAGGGGTTTCGGAGATTAAGACCGCAAAAGTACGCCCAAATCCGGTCGTTAGCAAATCCCGGAACACTTCGCTGGTAAACTGCTCGCTCTCGAAATGGCCCACGTCGCAGAGCATCAACTGCCCCTCGGCCCCAAAAAACTCGTGGTATTTCACGTCGCCGGTCACGTAGGCATCGGCCCCGGCCGCCCGCGCCGCCCCAATGAGGAACGCGCCCGCCCCGCCGCAAATGGCCACCGTGCGGATTTCGCGCCCAAAAGCCGTGTACCGCACCACCGGCACTATCAGCTGCGCTTTCAGCAAGGCGCGGAACGCGGCTGGGCCCATTGCCGCTGGCAATTCACCCACCAAACCCGCGCCCACTTCCTGCAAGTTTTCGAGTTTAATCAGCTCATACGCCACTTCCTCATACGGATGCGCGGCCCGCAAAGCCCGCAGCACGGCCGCCTGCCGGTGCAGCGGTAGCAGCACTTCGAGGCGCATCTCGGGCACCGATTCGGGCTGATTGGGTGTGCCAATGGCCGGCCGGGTGTCTGCGCCTGGCGTGAAGGTGCCGGTGCCCGGAGTTTGGAAGCTGCACTCGGAATAGTGGCCCACCTGGCCGGCTCCGGCGGCGTAGAGGGCGGCCAGGACGCGGCCGGCTACGTCGGCCTGCTGGTCCTCGGCCCGATTGGGTACGTAGGTGATAAGGCGGGCCAGGGTGCCGCTTTGCGGGGCCAGCACGCGGGTTTTGGTCAGGCCCAGCTTTTCGGCCAGCTTATCGTTCACGCCGCCGCGCACGTTGTCGAGGTTGGTGTGGGCGGCGTAAATGGCTACGTCGTTTTTGAGAGCCGCAATGAGGGTTTGCTCGACCTCGTTGGCTCCCGTCAGGCGCTTGAGGGGCCGAAAAATGACTGGATGATGGCACACCACCACGTTGCAGCCGCGCCGCAGGGCCTCGGCTACCACGGCCGGCGTGCAATCGAGGGCAATGAGCACGCCGGTTATTTCGGCCTGTGGGTCACCACATTGCAGGCCGGCATTGTCGTAGCTTTCCTGGTAGGCGAGGGGCGCGGCAGCTTCCAGCAGGCGGGTGAGGTCGTGAACGGTAGGCACTTTATTGGAATTATAAATTTTGAATTGTGAGTGATGAGTTAGGCAAGCTTATAAGGCAACTATCCAAGGCTTGCACGTAATTAGTAATGTTATCGGGGTGACTTCGGCTCTTGTACTGTTTCAGAAAGCGCGGGTGGTCCAGCACAATGATTTTATGGAACAGCTTTAATTCACTGTTCAGCTTATTTAGATGTAATGCATTGTGCTTACCCAGGCAAATGGCAACATCTCGGCGTAAGTCGAGCTGCTGTACTTGCTGATAGAGCGAAAGTAATAAATGTGGTTTTAGCGCAGCTGCGAGCAATGCAGTATCATAATAATTATAGTTCCGTCCTTCGCGCAATAGCATGAGCGGATAAACCGAGCCCAAGTAAAAATTCTGATAGAACATTGCAGGGCCGCCAAATTCTTTAATTACCTCATAAACAAAACTGCTCGATAATTCGGAACGCTGCGACAAACCATTGGGTATTTGGCAAGGACCGGCCAAGGCCGTAGGGTCGGTGAAAGTAATGCCTGTGAGGCCACCGCCCAGCCGGCCAGGGTTGATGCCGAATATGCCTACTCGCTGCCGGTCATCGGAATAAAACTTTTCTCCAAAACGGTGTATCAAATCAAGTACTCCTGATTGGCCACTGGGATTGATTGCTGTCACGCTATTGGACAGTGGCGGAGCTGTTGGAAAATCAACCAGAAAGCGCAGGAGTTGGTCAGGGAATGTAATCATGGTCCAAAATTACGCGCACTACACCAACCTAGCCGGACGTACTTTTGGGGCTCATATGGCTCGATTGCTACTGTTTCTATTGCTGCCGTTTTCTTGGCTCTATGCCGGCATTATGGCCGTTCGCAACTGGCTGTACGACGCAGGCTGGAAGCGGGCCGAAACCTTCGCCGTGCCGCTCATCAACGTGGGAAACCTGCGGGTGGGCGGCACCGGCAAAACCCCGCACGTAATCTGGCTGGTGGAAGAATTGCTGCGCCAGGGCCACCGGCCAGCCATTCTGAGCCGGGGCTATGGCCGCCGCACCAGTGGCCCGCACCTGGCCGGCCCCGATGATTCGGCGGCTACGGTAGGCGACGAGCCCTGGCAGTATTTTCAGCAATTTTCGGGGCAAAATGTGCCGGTGGCCGTGGCCGAAGAACGCCGCCTCGGTGTGCAGCTATTGCTTCAGGAGCGTCCGGAAACCTCCATTGTTGTGCTCGACGATGCCTACCAGCACCGCGCCGTCCGGTCCGCGTTGAATATTCTGCTGACGGAATGGGCGCGGCCGTTTTATGATGATAACGTGTTGCCAGCCGGCCGGCTGCGCGAAAGCCGCAGCGGTGCCCGTCGGGCCGATGTGGTTATTGTGACCAAGTGCCCGTCCGCCTTAGCCACGGCATCTCAAACTGCCGTCGTGCAACAGATTCGGCGCTACAGCCGGCCCGCCGCGCCCGTGCTTTTTTCGGCTTACGAATACGGCCAGCCGCAGGTATTAAGTTTCGAATCGGAAGTGGCCGGGGCCGTATTGGCCGCGCCCGTGCCACGTCCTGCGCTGCTGCTCACCGGCATTGCGCAGCCCGGCCCGTTGCGCGATTACCTCGAAAGCCAGGGCTACTCCATTCAGCACCACGCGGTTTTCCCCGACCATTACCCCTTCCAACCCGCCGACCTGGCGGCCCTGCGGCAGCATTGGCAGCCGGGCTGGCCTATTTTTACCACCGAAAAGGATGCCACGCGCCTGCAAGCGCCCGAATTGCGGGCCGCGCGGGCCGGGCTGCCGCTCTATACCATTCGGGTGCGGGTGGCGTTTCTGAACGATGGCGGCGCGGTGCTGCGCCAGCTGCTCGCCGGAATGCCCGCGCCGGAAGCCTGATTTTTACTTTGACCCCGCCGTATTCGTTGCGATGTCGGCCTATTTGATACCTGCTTGAAGGTTACAGAACGAGGATTTTTACGAATTTGGCCGCTGCGGCTTTTGTCCAGCCTGCTGGTGCTACTAGCCCTGCTGGCCGCGCCCGCCGCTCGGGCGCAGGTGCTCGACGACTCTACTAAAGTGGTGTACGGCCCCAAAACTACCCGCGTCATCTACGAGGCCGAGGTACTGCGCGACTCCACCGCCGGCACGCCGCTCGATACCACGCTCACGCGCTTCCCACAGGCGCGGTTTTGGTTTCACGACACCACGTTTCAGCAGGATTTGGGGGCTGTGGGCACGGCTTCGCGGCCGCTGCTGTACCAGCCCGATTTGCAGTTGGGCGTGCGTTTTGGGCGCAATGCCTTCGATAAATACGCTCGTAACGCCACCACCGTGCCATACTACGATTCGCGGTCGCCGTACTCGTTTTTTCGGTACTTGCAGTCGGGGGCGGGCGAGCAGGTGTTTGAAATCAGCTACAGCCGCAGCCTGAAAAAGAACTTCAGCGTTGGCGTGGCTTACGAGCGGATTGCGTCGAATAAAATTCTGGCCGCCCGGTCCTCGCGCGAGGGGCTGGTTGAGCATTCCAACGTCTTGCTCTTCGGCCGCTACCAGACCGAGAACGAGCGGTATCACCTGCTCTTCAACTTCAGCAACGCCCGGCACCGGGGCTTGGAGCAGGGCGGCATCTGGCCCCTGACTACCACCACTCGCCTGGCATCGGGTCGCGACACCATTGCCGGCGAAACCCGCCCCCAGGACCTGTTCAACTACCAAAAAGAGCGGGTGTACCTCACCAAAGCCACCAACAACGAAGACCGCGACGAGCTTTACTTCACCCAAACCTACCGCCTGCTCGGCCGGGGCCTCACCGTCTATCACACCTTCGATGCCAAGCGCCAGTACAACAGCTTTTCCGATTTCGAGCTAAAGGCCCCGAATACCGACGGCGCATTCTACAAAGCCCTGCTAAACAATGTGGTGGCTACCATCGACCGGGCCGAGTACCGCCAGCTCGAAAACACCGTGGGCGTGCTGGGCCGCACCAAAGCCGTGGAATACCGCCTCTACGCCCGCGACCGCATCGCCTCCCTCACCACCCAAACCCTGGCTACCACGGCCACTTCCACCAACCTGGCGCTCGTGCAAGCGGCTCCTTTCCGCGACTTCAACGAGGTATTTTTGGGCGGCACGGCGGCCTTTAACTACCGCACCATCTACGCCGTGGAAACGGCCGGCGAGCTGCACGCCGTGTCGGTGGGCTCGCCCTATCCCAACTACCCCGAGTACTGGCTGCGGGCCTCCATCCGCACCGGCCCGCTCTCGGCCGAGGCCCTGCAAAACTCCTATTCGCCTACCCTCACCCAGAAGGAATTTGTGGGCAACAACTACAAATGGGAGCATTTGAGCACCACGTTTGAAAACACCAATACCAGCCAGCTCACGGCTCGGCTGCGGCTGAAATTGCCCAACCTGGGTGGCCTCACCGAGCACCGGTTTGAAGCCAGCGGTAGCGGGGTCATTCTTGATAATCTGGTTTATTACAACACCGATGGCGTGCCGGCGCAAATTTCGGATACCCGCAACCTGCTGATTTTCTTTGCCCGGCACCAGGCAAGAATTGGCCATGTGGGCTTTGATAACCAGGCCACTTACACCAAATACGGCGACGTGGAAGGCCTGCGCGTTCCCGAATTAGTTGCCAATTCGCGGGTGTATTACCAGAGCTATATTTTCCGTAAAGCCCTGTTCAACCAGTTCGGGGCTGAAATGTATTATCAGTCCCGCTTCCGGGCTTACGACTACAGTCCCAGCACGCAGCAATTCTATCAGCAGGACCATTTCACCATCCGCAATTACCCGGTAGTCGACGTATTTTTTGTGGCCGATATTAAAGCAGTTTCTATTTTCCTAAAGGCCGCTTATGTCAACCAAGGAATACTTGATAACGGCTACTTTGCTTCGCCTTATTACACGGGTTATCCGCGCCGATTTCAATTTGGCGTGAAATGGAATTTCTTTAATTAAAATTGATGATTTCCACTGATTAATCGTGATGTCGCTGATTATTAATTAGCATCGGAGCGAATCGGTGAAATCACGGTTAATCAGTGAAAATCAGCGATGAAAACCATTCTGAAATTAAAGCTCAATACCGACCCGCGCTGGGTAAATATTGCCGAAAAAAATATCGAAGATATTCTGGTTGACCACGCCTGGTGCGAGCAAAAAGCCGCCAGCACTGGCATCAGTATGATTATGCATTACCCCGAGAAAACCCGCCTCGTAGATGAGCTGACCGACTTAGTGGCCGAGGAGTGGAGCCATTTCGAGCGGGTGCTGCTTGAGCTGCGCAAGCGCGGTTTCGCGCTCGGCCGCCCGCGCAAAGACGAGTACGTGGTGCAGCTGCTGGCCCACGTGCGCAAAGGCGGAGCCCGCGAGCGCCAGCTCATGGACCAACTCCTGGTTTCAGCCCTGATTGAAGCCCGCAGCTGCGAGCGTTTCAAATTGCTCTGGCAAAATATCGTCGACCAGGAGTTAAGTAAATTCTATTACGAATTAATGGTGTCGGAAGCCGCGCATTTCGTGAGCTATGTCGACTTGGCGAAAGAATATTGCGACTCGAAGTTAGTGGAGGAGCGGCTGCAGGAATTGCTGGTAATTGAGGGCGAAATTGTGACAAATTTGCCCGTACGTGACGACCGGATGCACTAGGCTCGCTACGGCACCGAAACCCAAAGTCCGTGATTTACCGGTCTTCAATCTTTTCGTCGTATTTCAATACGAATCTTTCCACTTTGTCTGGAATCAGCGCGCCGTTGGCCAACGTGCCATCGGCCAGTAGCTTTTTCAGAAGTAGCTTTTTAGTGAAGCCGTAAGACTGCGCCGTGAAAGTTAGTTTCTGATTTAGAAAAGTGGTTTTGGTGTACAGGGTACCGTACTTACTGTTGTGAATAAACTTTAAAAAGAACAGCTCATTGCCCGCCAAGTCTATAAAGGAGACGTTATTGGGGTCGCGGTCGTCTACCTTCAGGGATTCTTTGCCGTCAATTAAGACGATATTCTTTTTGAAGGTAATATCCTGGCAAAGCCCGTTTAGGGTAAAGGCCAACGAGAAAATCAAAAGAAGAACAACTTTTTTCATGCAAACAGGCAACGAGATTTAATGTGGTGAGAAAAGGCGCGGGTAACGGCAAGTTACGCAAGTGCCGGCAGCACCGTACCACTCACCTCGCCAAACCCAATCCGGATACCATCCTTTTCGGCGTAGCCGCGCATCGTCACCGTGTCGCCGTCGAGGATGAACTTGCGTTCCGAGCCGTCAGCGAGCGGCACGGGACGGGTGCCGCGCCAGCTCAGCTCCAGCATCGAGCCGAGCGAGTCGGGGGTGGGGCCGCTGATGGTGCCGGAGGCGTAGAGGTCGCCGGCTTCGAGGTTACAGCCGTTGGAGGCGTGGTGGGTGAGCTGCTGCGCCATGCTCCAGTACATGAGGCCGAAATTGGTACGGCTGATGGTCGTTTCGGGGCCGTTGGGGGGCGTGAGGACAATTTCGAGGTGGATATCGAAGTTGTGCGCGCCGGTTTGAGCGAGGTAGGGCAGGGGCGCGGGCTCCTGCACGGGGCCGGCAATGCGGAAGGGCTCCAGGGCATCGAGCGTGACCACCCACGGGGCCAGGCTGCTGCCGAAGTTCTTGCCCAAAAATGGCCCCAGCGGCACGTATTCCCAGCTTTGCAGGTCGCGGGCACTCCAGTCGTTGAACAGGCACAGGCCGAAAATGTGCTCCTCGGCTTCGGCAATGGGCACGGTGCTGCCCAACTGGGTGTTGGTACCCACCACGAAGGCCATTTCCAGCTCAAAGTCGAGCTGGCGGCTGGGGCCGAACGTGGGCGCGGCTTCGTCGGGGGCCTTGCGCTGGCCGTTGGGCCGCTTGATGGGCGTGCCCGACACCACAATGCTGCTGGTGCGGCCGTGGTAGCCGATGGGCAGGTGCCGCCAGTTGGGCAGCAGGGCATTGGCCGGGTCGCGAAACATGGTACCCACGTTGGTGGCGTGCTCGATGCTGCTGTAGAAATCGGTGTAGTTGGCGGGCTTCACGGGGCGCAGCATCCGCACGTCGGTCTGGCGCAGGAGGCAGTCGCGCACGGCTTCTTCGTGGTCGCGCAGCTCGGGGGCATCGTGGCGCAGCAACTCGCTCACGCGCTGGCGCACGGCCCGCCAAGCGGGTTGCCCCAGCCGCAAAAAGGCGTTGAGCGAGCGGCGGCGAAATACCTTGGGCAGCGCCGCGCCCAGCTCCGTCAAATCCTCAAAAAAGCCGTGCTGGCTGGCCGCGTACAAATCGAGCACGTACCCGCCAATGGCCACGCCCAGGTGCGGGCCCCGCTCGTCGGTTTCAAACACACCAAAGGGCAGGTTCTGGATGGGAAAATCGGAGCCAGGGGCAATGTCAATCCAAG
Source organism: Hymenobacter sp. (assembly GCA_043763525.1). GTDB lineage: Bacteria > Bacteroidota > Bacteroidia > Cytophagales > Hymenobacteraceae > Hymenobacter. The sequence continues at coordinate 2,240 of JAYULN010000479.1, read as the reverse complement.
AGCGAAGCGTGGGCGAGTTGAGCGAAGACGGCATGTAAGGGGTTGGGCGTTTGGGCGAGAAATGGGGGAGAGATGAGACGAAAGCACGTCATGCTTCATCTGGCGGATGCCAGATGAAGCATGACGTGCTTTCGTCTTTTGGAAAACGCTGATAAAAAAGCCTACCGGGCCTCTACGGCCGTAATTTCGGGCACGGCTTTCTTCACCGTGTCCTCTAGCCCGGCGCGGGTCATCGGCGACATGGGGCAGGCCCCGCAGGCCCCTTCCCATTCGAGCTGGAGCACGCCTTCGGGCGTGATGTTGGCTACGCGCACGTTGCCGCCGTCGGTGGCCAGGTAGGGGCGCAGGCTGTCGAGGGCCGCCTCGATGCGGGGCATCAGCGGATGGTCGAATACGGGAGTGGTGGTGGGCGTTTGCACAGGAATTAAGGATTCATCTGGACGACGGCCGTTTTGGGGGCCACGTTGTTGCGGATACTTACTTGCCGGGCCACGGCTTCGGCCAGATTGGCAAACAACTGGCCCACAGCCGATTTGGGGTCGAGGACGGCGGGCTGGCCCTGGTCGCCGTTTTCGCGGATGCTCTGCACCAGCGGCAGCTGGGCCAGCAGCGGCACGTCGTGCTGGGCGGCAAATCGCTGGCCGCCATTCTCACCAAAAATGAAGTATTTATTGTCGGGCAGCTCGGCCGGGGTGAACCAGGCCATGTTCTCGACCACGCCCAGGATGGGCACGTTTATTTGGGGCTGGCGGAACATCTGCAAACCCTTCTGGGCATCGGCCAGGGCCACTTTTTGCGGCGTGGTTACGATAACGGCCCCGGTGACCGGCACGGTTTGCACCAGCGTGAGGTGAATGTCGGACGTGCCGGGCGGCAGGTCGAGCAGCAGGTAGTCGAGCTCGCCCCAGTCCACTTCCGTAATAAACTGCTTGAGAGCCGACGAGGCCATGGGTCCGCGCCACACAATGGCCGATTCGGCCGGGGCCAGGAAGCCGATGCTCATCAGCTTCACGCCGTATTTCTCGATGGGCTGAATCAGGTTTTTGCCGTTGGGGCCCTGGAAAACGTGCGGGGCTTCGTTCTCCACGCCGAACATGACGGGCATGCTGGGGCCGGAAATGTCGGCATCGACCAGGCCCACTTTGGCACCGGTGGCGGCCAGGGCCACCGCCAGGTTGGCCGCAACGGTGCTTTTGCCCACGCCGCCCTTGCCCGAGGCAATGGCAATGATGTTCTTCACACCGGGCAGCAGGTCGCCGCGGTTATTGCGCAGCGTCGTCACGCGCGAAGTCATGGTAATCACCACGTTGGCCTCTTTGTCGACCATCGTGTGAATGGCCCGCTCGCAGGCATCGTGAATGAGCTGCTTGAGGGGGCAGGCGGGCGTGGTCAGCACCACGGTAAAGGCTACGGTCAGGCCGTCAATCTCAATGTTCTCAATCATGTTGAGCGTCACGAGGTCTTGGCCCAGGTCGGGCTCCTCAACGTAGCTGAGGGCTTTGAGAACGGCTTCTTTGGTAATCATCGGGGGGCGAGCAAAGCGCCGGAAATGGCGGATTGCAAAGATAACCCCGGAAGCGTAGGACGGGTTCTGCCTGGAAATGCTTTAAAAGACCTTTTCAAGAAAAAATATGACTTTGATAAAAAAATACTTGCCTGGGCTGGCAATAATCTGGCGAATTTCTCCCATATTTACTTCGCGTCACACGCTTCCTTCCGACAATACGCTCTACACTTTCCGCATCATGCCACTTACTACCCTTTTTTCATGCGAAGCCCCAATTACACCCCCCGCCCCGACACCGTGCAAATGCAGTGTTTGACCAATTGCGACGATGAAATGGAGCAATTGGTGGTGATTGAGCTGCTGGTGCCGGTAGCCGCCAAAGTGCCCGCCGCGCGCCAGTTGGTGCAGGCTACCAAGCCCATGCGCCCGGCATCCATAACCAGCACCGTGTGCAGCAAAAGCCTCACGCCGCTACAGGCCACCAACACGGCCCTGGCCGCTGGCTGGTGCTTCACAGCTACGCTGGCCGCTCCGGCCCAGGCCCGGCCGTCGTCGCAACAGTATTAAACCGGATTTTTTTGTTTGATAAGAAATAGCGGGCCGCTTTTGGTGCAAAGCCGCCCTTTTAGCTACTGAAGACATTTAAACTTTTGCTACCATCATAAAAGCAGCTAAATAATGCCAGGATTTCCAATTTCTGACTGAGGTCTCAAATCGCACTAATAAGGTACGA
>JAYULN010000478.1:0-9792 GCA_043763525.1 Hymenobacter sp. | reverse complement strand
CACGAGGCGGCGCAGGTTCAGGCCCACGGTGTAGTTCCACTGGTTGATGGTGGGGTTGTTGCGCAGAATGAACTCTTTGCTGGGCGAGCTTTTTTTGGGCGCTACGATTTCGAAGTGGTCGATGGCCCCCAGGCCCAGCGTGGTGAGCGTGGTTTTTGGTGAAATTTTGGTGGTGGTCTTGAACTGAAAATCGTAGAAATCGGGCCGGATGGGCAGGTCAATCAGCTTAAACAGCACCTGCAAGTAGCTGCGCCGGGCCGAAGCCAGAAAGGTCGTGTTCTTCGTCAGCGGCCCTTCCAGGGTGGCCGCCACCTCGGTGCCCGACGTGCGCAGGTTGCCCTGAATTCGCTCGGCGTTGCCATCGCGCTGCCGGAATTGCAGCACCGAGCTCAGCGCGTTGTCGTACCGCGCCTGAAAGGCCGAGCTGCTCAGCGTCACGTCCTCAATAAAGCTGACGTTGAGGATGCCGGCCGGGCCGCCCGCGCTGCCCTGGGTCGGAAAGTGGTTGATGACGGGCACCTCGATGCCGTCGAGGTAGTACACGTTTTCATTCGGTGCGCCGCCCCGGATAATGATGTCGTTGCGGAAGCCGGCCGTGCCGCCCGAGCCCCCGCCGCCCACGCCGGGCAGGCTCTGCACCACCCGCGAAATGTCGAAGTTGCCGCCGGGGTTGCTCTTAATTTCTTCGGTGGTGAGGCGCTGCACGCTGAGCGGCGTTTCGGCCGTGGCCACGCGAATGGCGCGGCTGGCCGTCACGGTTACCTCGCCCAGGGCCTGCGGGGCTTTGTTGATTTCGAGGCTGAGGGTGTTGACGTTGCCGCTGCTCACGGCAATGTTGGCGCGCAGCAGGGCATCGTAGCCCACAAAGGCCACGCGCAGGTTGTAGGCCCCGGCCGGCACGCCCGGGAGGCGGTAGCGGCCTTCGGCATCGGTAGCGGTGCCGAAATCGGTGCCTTCCAACGTAATGCTCACGCCGGGCAGCAGCTCCTGGGTGGCGCGGTCGCGCACGGTGCCGGCCACGGTGCCGGGGTTCTGGGCGCGGGCGGTGAGGGATAGAAGTAACAGGAGCAGGGTAAGTATTCGCATGCAGCAGGAAGTATAGGAAACGGAAAATGTTTTGGCAGACTCCGTCATCCTGCGCCTGCGAAGGGCCTTGTCGCATCCACGCCGTTGGGATTGCTACAAACCGTTCCAGACTCATAAGGCCCTTTGCTGGGCTCAGGATGACAGGCGGGCACCAGAAATTTTACGGTTCAGGCAATCCGCTTGCGGAAGGAGCGGCGTAGGTGGGTCATCAATCAAAAACACACAGCCATTTAGCTACACCGATGAAAAAGACGTTGTTTTCCCTTGCCATTGCCGCCCTCTTCAGCGTTGCTACCACCACCACTGTTTCGGCCCAAACTAAAATGAAGAAGATGCCCGGCACCGTGATGGTGGGCGGCGCGGCCATGTACCCCACGAAAAACATCGTGGAAAACGCCGTTAACTCGAAAGACCACACCACGCTGGTAGCCGCCGTGAAGGCCGCTGGCCTGGTCGAAACGCTGTCCAGCGCTGGCCCTTTCACCGTATTTGCCCCCACCAACGCAGCTTTCGACAAGCTGCCCGCTGGCACCGTGGAGACCCTGGTGAAGCCCGAGAATAAGGCAACCCTCACCAAAATCCTGACCTACCACGTGGTAGCGGGCCGCATGACCTCGGCTGATTTGATGAAAGCCATTAAAGCCGGCAAAGGCACGGCTACCCTCAAAACGGTGAGCGGTGGCACCCTGACGGCCATGATGAAAGGCAAAGCCATCGAGTTGAAAGACGAGAAGGGCGGCGTTTCGACCGTGACCATCGCCGACGTGATGCAGAGCAATGGTGTCATCCACGTGGTGAACACCGTGCTGATGCCTAAGTAATTATTTATGAGCTACTAAATGCAACTTCGGCAACCGCCGTCGGTCCCTGGGCCGGCGGCGGTTATTTGCGTTTGGGGAGCTTGGGAGAAGGAACGGTTCTGCGGACCCTGGGGAGAGGAACGGTCCTGCTGAGCGCAAAAGGACGGTCATGCGGAGCGTAGCCGAAGCATCTCTGCCATTTCGTTGCCGGCGGCATTGATTACTTGCGTAGTAGAGATGCTTCGACTGCGCTCCGCATGACGTTTCATTCCTCATTTGCAGCTTGCCTGCGCCGTGCGGGCATATTCGTAGCCCATTGCCACGGCGCGGCGGTAGAATTCGCAAGCAGCTGTGGAGTCGCCGGTGTGGGTGGCCAGGCGGCCGAGTAAGAAATGCGTACGGCCGTCCTGGGGGCGGGCTTGCAGCACTTTAAAGTATTCGGAGCGGGCCTCGGGGTAGCGGCCTAGCGCGGTGAGGGCCACGCCGCGCACCTGCACATAATGCCAGCGTGGTGTGGCGGCCGTGCGCTGGCGCTGGCCCAAGCCCAAATTGAGGTCGGCCAGGGCGGCGGCGGGCTGGTGCAGGTCGAGCAGGCGGGCTTCGCCGCGGGCCAGGTAGGCGGCGCTGAAAGTTGAATCGAGGGTGAGGGCGCGGGTGAAGGCCTGGTCGGCGGCGAGGGGGCGGCGCAGGTCGGTTTCGCAGCGGCCGAGGCGGTAGAACAAATCAGCCGCCACGCGGGGCGACTGGGGCTGAAGCAGGGCGGCCCGAAAATCGGCGCGGGCGGCGCGCGGGTCGTGGTTGAGCAGCTGCTCCAGCTCGCCGTGGCGGCGCAGAGCGGGGCCGTAGTCGGGGCGGAAGTGCAGGGTTTCTTCGAAGAAGCTATAGGCGGCCGCCCACTGCCCTTGGGCGTAGGCACGCAGGCCATCGGCGTAGTTGCTGGAGGCCGATACGCGGTCCATGGTCACCTTCACGGCGGTGGTAAACAGCACGATGCCAAGTAGTAGCAGCAGCGTCAGGAGCCAGTCGCGACGGGTGAAGCGGGCGGCCTGGGGCGGAATGCGTTGGTAGTGCCGCTCGCGGCTGCTGGCCGGCGGGCGGGTGCGCAGCGGGGCGGGTGGCGGCATGGGCACCCCGTACACGTGCTGGGTGGCGGGGCGGTGCTGCTGCTGGCGGCGCGGCGCGGCGGCGCGGCGGGCGGCCTGGGCCAGCTGGAAATCGTAGGTGGCGCGCCGGCCCGCATCGCCGAGCACGCGGTAGGCTACGGCCACGGCCTTAAACTGGTCTTCGTAGCGCACATCGCCGCCGTGCTTGTCGGGGTGGTAGCGCACCACCAATTGCCGGTAAGCCCGCTTGATATCAGCGGCCGGGGCATTGGCGGGTACTCCGAGGACTTGGTAATGATTTTGACTCACGCTGGGCAGCAAACACGATGGACCCCACAAAAGTCATCCACGCGCGGAAATTTTCCGTAGAACCGGCGCGGCCTACTCATCCTTTTCGATAAAAACCGGGCCTTTTGGGCTTATACCGCCATTTTCTCTTTCTTGCCACTCCATTTTCGCGCCGTATGTTCTCCGACGACGACCCCTCCAAAACACCCCGCAACGACAGCTTGATTGGCAACCTGACTGGCTACCTCGACACCCGCATCGACCTGATGCGGCTCGAGCTCCAGCAAAAGGTGTCGGCCATGCTCGTGGGCACCATTCACGGAGCCACCTTGGCCATTCTGGGCCTGTTGTTCGTTGTTTTCGTCAGCATCTTTGCCGGTCTGGCCCTCAACTCAGTCCTCGATAGCCCGTTCTGGGGCTTCGGCATCGTGGCCGGGTTCTACCTGCTGCTGCTGGTTCTGGTGCTGATTGGGGTCGACAAAGCCGCCTTCCAGGGCGTAGCCAACAAGGTGCTCAAGGATACCATTTACAAATCTGACAAACGCCAAGCCTAGTCTGCTATGAGTGAGCTGCAAAACCCCCTCTTTGATGAGGAAAAGGAATTTCTCGAGCGCAAAAAGCTTGAGTACGAGCGTGCCCTGCGCGGCGATGTCGACCACATCAAAGACCAGTCGGTGATGGTGGGCAAGGTGGCTGCCGTGGGCGTGGGTCTGGTCGGTGGCATCTGGCTCATCACCAAAGTCTTTGGCGGCAAAAAGCGCAAGAAGCGCCGCTTCGGGCCCGACTACGACGAAGCCGACCACGGCTCCGATGCCGATGCGGAAGCCGAGTACTACACGGCCGGCAACGGCAAGCGCTACCAGAGCAAAACCACACACAAATCGGCCGTCGACTCGGCCCGGGCCTTCGTGGAGCACCACGAGCAAGCCCACGAAGCCGATGACCTCGGCTTTGGTTCCAAGGCCGCCACGCCCTCGCAGCACGCCGATGGCGCGTATGCTGCCCCGCATTCGGCCTTTGGGCCAGAGTCGTTCGAGGATGACCCGTTCCAGGATTTGCCCTACGACGACGAGGACGGCCCCGCGCCCGCCGCTCGGCCCGCCAGCTCGCGCTCGCGCATGATTGGCACGGTGCTGCAGACCTTTTTGCAGTCGGATACCGGCAAAGTATTGGTGGCCCAGGTAGCCGCCGTAGCCCTGGCACTGGTGACAAAAAAAGTGGGTGAAATTTTCCCGGCCGCCAAAAATGCCGACCTTGCGACCCCGCCCGGCCACGGCAATGCCCCAGCCGGAGAGTCTCCCATTGCCTCGTCGACTACTTCTGCTCCCTCGGATGCGTCTAAATTACCCTAGTCTTTATGATGCGCTGCGCAGCCGCCAGCAGCACGGCCGCAAGGCGCTGGCGGTACTGCTCGACCCCGATAACTTAGATGAAACCAGCCTGTTGCACCTGCTCGCCCTGAGCCAGGCGCACGCCGTAGATTACTTTTTCGTGGGGGGCAGTCTGGTGTTGAGTTCGCACCAGGCTGCCCTCATTGCCTTGATTAAGCAGCACTCCACGGTGCCGGTGCTGCTCTTCCCCAGCCACAGCCTGCACCTCGACGGCCCCGCCGATGGCGTGCTGCTGCTCTCGCTCATCTCGGGCCGCAACCCCGATTTTTTGATTGGCCAGCACGTTGTGGCCGCGCCGCGCCTGCGGGCCAGCGGCTTGCAGCTGCTGCCCACCGGCTACATGCTCGTCGAATCGGGCCGGCCCACCACCGCTTCGTACATGAGCGGCACCACGCCGCTGCCGCACAACAAGCCGGGCATTGCGGCCTGCACTGCCTTGGCCGGCGAGCAATTGGGCCTGAAGCTGATGTATCTCGACGGCGGCAGCGGAGCCGAAAACCCCGTATCGGCGGCCATGATTGCGGCCGTACGCGAAGCCGTGAGCACGCCCATCATCGTGGGCGGCGGGCTGAACACGGGCGAGAAAGTATACGCCGCCCTGGCCGCCGGGGCCGACGTGGTGGTGGTGGGCAACCACATCGAAGCCGAGCCGGAGTTTCTGGCCGAAGTGGCGGGCGTGGTGGCCTCATTCAACCAGCTGGTGCCCGTGCGGGAAGCGGTGCGGTAGGCTGGGGGCCGGCCGGCGTTCAATAGTTGAGGGTGTACACTTGGTCAAACTGCCGCTCGATGAGCCGGGCGGGGGGGCGGCGCGCATTACAAAATTGCGGATGGCCCCGGCGGCATTGGTCCAGTAGCCCACCCGGCCCAGCAGGCGCGAGGTGCGCACGATGCGCGTGGCCCAGGCGTGCCGCAGCCGGTGCAGCGCGGCAAAAGCCGCTTCTACGGTGGGGGCCTGGTGCAGGCAGTGGGCCAGCGCGTAGACATCTTCCACGGCCTGGCAGCCGCCCTGGCCCATGTAGGGCGTGGCGGCGTGGGCGGCATCGCCAATGAGGCAAACTTTGCCCCGGCTCCAGTGGGGGATGGGGTCGAAATCGGCAATCTCGTTGCGGATGATGTGCGCCTCGTCCGTCGCCGCCAGAATGGCCGGCACGGGACAGGCAAACTCCTGAAATGTGGCTTGCAAGCGTGCTTTAAGCTCGTGGCGGTTGGCGGCGAGGCGGGCCGGCACCACCACAAACCAATCCACCAGTCCATCGGCCACTTCCGAAAAGCCGAAGCGCATGCCCTGCCCCCAGGCTTCGAGAATAGACTGCTTGAAGGCCGGAGCCAACTCAATGGCCGACATGCCCCGCCACACCACGTGCCCGGTGCTGGCAACCCGCACCCCCGGAAAAAGCTGCACCAGCTGCTGAGCTATGCCCGGCGCGGCTACCAGCGGCAGCGGCGCCCCCGCCGGTGCTTACCGGATGCGGCGCAACCGGCGCAGCGCAATGCGCTTCTGGTCCCACACTTTGTTCAGGCTAACCAGCAGCCAGGCGGTGCCGAGGGCGGTGCCGAGGGCGGCAAAGGCTTCGCCCAGCAAGCGCAGGTGCAAGGGGCCCGCCCACACGGGCATGGGAGCCTGCAGCGCCAGCACGAGCAGCACCAGCCCCGTGCAAAACACGGCCAGCGGCCCCGCCACGGGCAGGCCAATTCGCCGTACCAACTGGTGCAGCGTGCGGGTGCAAGTGATAACCACCAGCGCCGTGCCCGTCATGATAAGCAGGTCGGCCTGGGGGTTGCCGCTCAGCTTTAGCGCCCAGCCCACGGTGGCCACGGCCAGGCTGAAGAGGATGAAAATCCACGAAAGGTTTGCCGGTTGCCTCATAGCGAAAGGGAGAAAAATCAGCTGTCGACTTCGTGGTCGATGCCCCAGTCCGAGGGTAGCGGAATGGCATCACCGAAAAGAAAAACAGAACGCGTGGCGAGAAGAGCTTGGGGCCGGAAAGGCAACTCCTACAAAGCTTGGGCATTGGGCTAGTTCGTGCAATACCCCTTTTAGGGTATTTTTATATAAAGGGTTGAAAGTAAAACAGTAATAGGTTGTAAATTATTGAGAGTAAAATTATTGAGCAATAACATCGGCTGCGACAAACCAGGTATTGAGGTAAAATCCGGCGGCTTGCCGCATGAAGAAATGATGAACATCAATGGCGAATCCTTAGCTTGCGAGGGTTCAACAACCCCCGTTTTTATGGCCGACACTGCTACTGTTCCCTCGTTTCCGGTACTGGTGCCGCTGGTGCGGCAGGCGGTTGTTACGCCCCGGCAGCAGGCCCAAATCGACCAGGTTCTGACCCAGCTGGGGGCCACCGCCGACCTGCACCCCGGCGTAACCATCGTGCATAATCTCCTCACCGATGCCGTGGAATATATGTCGCGCCGAGGGCTGGCGCTGCTGCAAACCACCATGCCGGCCCTGCAGGCTCTGGGGGCCGACTACTATGCCTTTTATTTCAACCCGGCCGATGCCGCCGACTACCTGCCCAGGGTCTACGAATTGCTGCAAGCGGAGGACCCCGACAAAGTGGTGAGCTTTTTTCAGCAGGTGCGAACCACCGAAAACCCGGAGTACAGCTGGTACTTCTCCACTTCCCGCGTGCTGCTGCGGGGCAACGACGGTACCCCGTTGCTGATGATTACCACGGCCTGCCCCGTTGACCCGCTGCACCACGTCACGCACAAAGTGAGCCGCCTGCTCCAGGAAAATAACTTTCTGCGCCTGCACACGGCCCGGTTCAGCCAGCTCACCACCCGCGAGCGCGAGATGCTGCGCCGCCTGGCCTTCGGCGAAAGTGCCCCCGACATTGCCACCGCCCTGTTTTTGTCGGTGCAAACCGTGGAAACCCACCGGCGCAACCTGCGCCGCAAGCTCCGCATCCAAACCAGCTACGAGCTGACGGAGTACGCCCGGGCATTCGACCTGATTTAGCGCGGCTGGGGCTACTTCAGTCATCAGGGTTCCTGGTTGCTGGTTCTTTTGTTTCTGGTTTGGCGTTTTCGGAGCAACGAGAAGCCAGAAATGAGCAACCAGAAACGAAGAACCAGGAACAGCAGTCATGCAAACACGAAAAAGCCCGAAAACAGCTTCTGCTAAGTGCAGATTGGTTTTTCGGGCTTTCTGATATTACTGCTGAGCCGCTTATTGGACTCGAACCAACGACCTGCTCATTACGAATGAGCTGCTCTACCAACTGAGCTAAAGCGGCTTGTTTCCCGACCAACGGTTTTGGTCGGGAGCGCAAAGATAAGCACCGCGCCGGAAGCCGCACAACCGCCGCCGTAGAAAAGTTTGGCCGCCCCGCCCCGGCACTCCGGTTAGCCAATGCCTATTCCCGGTACGCTGCAACCCCGGCCCTGACACTGATAGCCGTATTACCTTCGGGCAATGAGGACATAGTCTTTAACTGCTGTTACGCACCACCTTAACTGATTGCTTGGAAAGGGCCTTTGCTGAAGCAGTTGAAGTCTCTTTCTGAAGCGTAGGCGCTATCAGTGCGTAACAGCAGTTTTTAAGTAGTCGGTGCGCGGGCTTGTTGGCGGGGCTGTTGCTGCTGCCCAGCTTGCTACCCTCGGCCTACGATGCAAGTTCTTATTGCCTGTCGTGGTCGGGCCTTTTAGTATCGATGCTGACCACGGGGGGAATAATTTGGACGGTGGGCGTGTTAGCCTTGCGGCTGAAAAGGCCGCCGCTTGCCGTGCTGTCCCCCGAGGCCGAGGGGTCGTAGGAGTAAAACACCTGTCGGCCCCAGCCGTTTTTGTTGTTGTGTCCGCCGCGTTTCGGGGGCGGACTTTATCCCATTCATCGTTGCCATGCTCAAGTTCTGGCTCATTTTTATTCTGATTTTCTTCGCGGTGCGCTACGTGCTGCCCATCGTATTGCGGCTGGTGCTGAGTGGCTTTGTGCGCAAGCAAATGCGCAACGGCGGCTTTGTGGTGCCGCCGCAGGCGCAGCATTCCCGGCCCCCGGCTCCCGGCGAAGTGCATGTTGATTACGTGCCGCCGGTGGGGGGCGATGGCAAGAAGCCGCACGACTTCAAGGGCGGGGAGTACGTTGATTTTGAGGAAGTGAAGTAGCGGATAGTCGTTGTTTCCGACGGCGAAATCCGGCGTGAAATAATTCCGCGCTTTTGGTGGAGAAGTCCATTTTGGGGATACCGATAGTACCATCATGTGGTTCTACTGTACCTTCGGGCACGTTTTTGTGTTCCCTAAAATTGCCCTGATGGCTGCTGTTACTTCTGGTTCTTTTGTTTCGCCCGCGCCGTGGTGGCAGCGGGCTTTGCCGCATGTGCTGGCGGTGTTGTTTTTCGCGGCGCTGGCTTGCGTGTATTTCTCGCCTATTGTGTTCGAGGGCAAGACGTTGGCCCAGCACGACATCACGCAGTTTCAGGGTGGGGCGCACGAGGCCCAGGAGTACGCCAAGGTGATGGGCAAGGAGGCGCTGTGGACGAATTCGATGTTTTCGGGCATGCCCACTTACCTCATCAGCCTGCACTTTCCGGGCGACTGGTCGGGGTATTTGCAAACGGCCCTGACGTTGGGACTGCCCGCCGTGGTGGCCAATTTGTTTCTGGCGCTGCTGTGCGGCTACATTTTGTTGGTGGCGCTGGGCGTGCGGCCGCTGGTGGCGGTGGCGGGCGCGGTGGCGCTGGGCTTTTCGAGCTATAACCTCGCCATTCTGGCCGCCGGCCACAACACCAAAAGCCTGGCCCTGGCCTACGCGCCGCTGGTGCTGGGCGGCTTGCTCGTCACGTATCGGCGCGATAAGTGGCTGGGCGCGGCCCTTTTCGCGGTGGGCCTCACGTTGAATATCCACGTCAACCACCTTCAGATTACCTACTACCTGCTGCTGCTGGTGGCTATTTTTGGCATTATCGAGCTGGTTTCGGCCGCCCGCGCGGGCCGGCTGCCCGAGTTTGCCAAGCGCACGGCGCTGTTGGCGCTGGGTGCGGCGCTGGCGGTGGGCGTGAGCTTCGGCCGCCTCTACACCACGGCGCAGTACAGCAAATTCAGCAACCGCGGGCCCAGCGAGCTAAAGTCGCCGCTGCCCGTGGCCCCCGGCCAGGCCCCGGCTGCCAAAGC
>JAYULN010000477.1:0-9795 GCA_043763525.1 Hymenobacter sp. | reverse complement strand
GCAATCACTTAAATCACATCAAGCAAATTTGGCTCATTGTATGCGGACTGGTAAATCTCAATCTGGAAAAAGTAATACGTATTTAGGAAAGAGGTCTATTAGAGAACAAGAATTAAGCTTGCTTTTTGTTCAATAAAGCCTTAATATAGCACTGTTATTATTCCCGTGTCGCCATGACCATTCAGCCCACCTCCGTGCCCAAGTCGCTGTTGCCCCTCACCGAAGCGACGGTTCCCGATGCCCAGTTGGCCCGCTCGCCCGAGCAGCAGGCCGCCAAGGCGCAAAAAAAGGAGCGCAAGCGCGAGCGGCTGCGGTTTTTTGCCGCGTGGTGCAACGGCTGGCAGGCCTTTGGCTCTGCCTTTTAAGACTGCTGTGAGGGGCGGCTTGAGCTGAATTTTTAGCGGGCGTAGCTTGGCAGGGACGCAAAGTATTGCGTCGCTACACCGTTCTGAAGTACTCAACGGGTTAGGCCAGCACCTCGTAAGTCATCACGGGCTGGGCTTTGTTTTTGAGCAGGAACTCCTGCACCGGCCGGCATTGGAAGGACTCTTTCACGCGCTGGTACACGGCCTCGGCCACCAGAATCTGGCCCGGCTGCGCCACCGATTGCAGGCGCTGGCCCAGGTTCACGGCATCGCCAATAACGGTATAATCGAGGCGCTTGAGGGAAGCCGAGCCAATGTTGCCGCACACCACCTCGCCCGTGCTGATGCCAATGGCCACGTTGGGCCGGTAGTCGAGGGCCGTGGGCAGGGCTTCGGGGGTAGTTTGCAGCAGCGTACGCACGGCCAGGGCGGCATCAATGGCCCGGTCGAGGTGGAATTTATCTCGAAAAACGGCCATGATGGAGTCGCCCATAAACTTGTCGATATAGCCGTGCTGGGCAATAATTTCCTTCACCATCTGGTCGAAGTAGTTGTTGAGCAGGCGCACCAGCACGTCGGCCGGCAGCTTTTCGGCCAGCGCCGTGAAGCCGCAGATGTCGATAAAAACCACGGTGGCCTCCAGGGTTTCGCTCACCAGCAGGCGGTTTTCAAAGCCCGGCTGGGTCATGGAGTTGAGCACTGCCCCATCGACGTACATTTTCAGGATGTTGTTTTCCTGAATGGCCCGCAACGTGTCGCGCAGCTGCCGCACGTGGCTGGCGGTTTTCTCAATGGTCAGCTCCAGGTCGTTGAAATCGAAGGGTTTGCCAATGAAATCGAACGCCCCCCGGTTCATGGCCGTGCGAATGTTGGCCATGTCGGTATAAGCCGAAATCATGATGGTTTTGATGGTCGGGTTCAGCTCCTGCAACTTGCTGAGCAGGGTGAGGCCGTCGAGCACCGGCATTTTAATGTCGCTCAGCACCACGTCCACATCGGGATGCTCGTGAATGCAGTCGAGGGCTTGCTGGCCGTCGTGGGCAAACCGAAACGCGTAGACCCCGTCACGAATTTTGCGCCGGAACTTCTGCTTGATGAGCAGTTCCAGGTCTGACTCGTCGTCAACTACTAGGATGTTGGTTTTCATGGCCGCGCCTTCAGGTGTGGTTCAGTTGCAGTAGCTTTTCCTTGAGCACGGCGAAATCCAGGGGCTTCGACAGAAAATCGTGGGCTCCGAGCTGCAGGGCCGTGGCGTAGCTGTCGGCCTCGTCGTAGGCCGTAATCATCATCACCAGCGGCGGCTGGGTAGGGTGGGTGCTTTTGATGCGGCGCAGCAGCTCCAGGCCGCTCATGCCCGGCATGTTGATGTCGGACAGAATCAGCACGACTTCGGAATAGTGGCGGTCCTGTTCGAGGTAGGCCAGCGCCTCCTCGCCCGAAAGGGCAAAGGAAAACGACAGCTGCTCGTCGCGAATTTCTCGCCGAAAGCGCTGTTCAAACAGCAGGCGGATGTCCGCCTCGTCGTCGACCACCAGAATTTTCATCACACCACGGAAGCAAGCGCCTGTTCAAGGTTGTCGTTCACGGGCAGGCACTCCGTGAATTTCGTGGGAGTCGCCGGGCCCGTCGCTTCCGGGCCGGGGCCCAGCCGGGCCGCGGGGCGGCGGCCCAGCTGGTAGCCCTGGCCCAAAAAGCTCGTAGCCGGTGCAATTCCTACTAATATGAAGCTGTTTAGAAAGGCAAAAGAACGGTCATGCTTCATCAGGTGTCCGCTTGTCGAAGCATGACGGTCTGATTGATTTTGGCGACTTTCTAAATAGCTTCTATCGTAATTTACAATATAATTTATTTAAAATTGTATATTATTTAATTTTTGACTCCATTCTACTTGCCCGTTCCGGCGTGGCCCGCCGCGTTGGGTGGGTGGTTTCACCCGCTTGCCCCGGCCCGCTTGCCATGCTGTTGCACTCGCGCCCCAGCACCGAAGAGCGCCAGCCCACCGACCTCACCGCGCTGGTGGGCGAGTACCTGCGCCCGGCCTACCATGGCTACCGCGCCAGGCAGCACGACTTCACCGCCGCCCTCACCACCGATTTTAGCCTGCACCTGGGCTCGGTGCCCGTGATAGTGGAGGAAGTGGGCCGCGTGCTGCTCAACCTCTTCAACAACGCTTTTTACGCCGTGTGGCGCAAGGCCGAGCAGTTGCCACTGGCACCTACGAGCCGGTGGTTTCGGTGAGTACCCAGCGGGTAGAAAACGGTGTTTTCATCCGCGTGTGCGACAACGGAGTTGGTATTCCACCCGAAATCATCGACAAGATTTTCCACCCCTTTTCCACCTCTTTTCCACCTCTTTTCCACCACCAAGCCCCCGGCGAAGGCACGGGCCTGGGCCTGTCGTTCAGCTACGACATCGTAACCAAAGGCCACGGCGGCTCCCTCACGGTGAACTCGGTAGCCGGGCAGTACCGCGAGTTCATGGTGTGGCTGCCCGAGGCCCCCAACCCGTAGTGGCGGTACAAGTTCTGTCAACTTAAATAACTTCACAGGCACCAAAAAAAGCCCTGCCAGCAGGCAGGGCTTTTTGGTTGAAACCCGGAAAACGGCTTGTCGCTTACGGAAATTTTGGAAATTTCGAAAAGTCCGGTTGGCGCTTTTCCATGTAGGCGTTGCGGCCTTCCTTGGCCTCGTCGCTCAGGTAGTAGAGCAGCGTGGCGTTGCCGGCCAACTCCTGAATCCCAGCCTGCCCGTCGAGCTCGGCGTTGAAGCTCGATTTTAGCATCCGCAGCGAGAGCGGGCTTTTTTGCAGGATTTTGTGGCACCAGGCCACGGTGGTTTCTTCGAGCTTGTCGAGCGGCACCACCTTGTTCACCAGGCCCATGTCGAGGGCTTCCTGCGCATCGTACTGGTCGCAGAGGAACCAGATTTCGCGGGCCTTTTTCTGGCCCACGCAGCGGGCCAGGTAAGAAGCCCCAAAGCCGCCGTCGAACGAGCCCACGTTGGGGCCGGTCTGGCCGAAGCGGGCGTTGTCGGCCGCAATGCTCAGGTCGCAGACTACGTGCAGCACGTGGCCACCGCCAATGGCCCAGCCCGCCACCATGGCAATAACCGGCTTGGGAATGGAGCGGATGATTTTCTGCAGTTCCAGCACGTTGAGGCGGGGCATGGCATCCTCGCCCACGTAGCCGCCGTGGCCGCGCACGCTCTGGTCGCCGCCCGAGCAGAAGGCCCGGCCGCCCTCGCCGGTGAGGACAATCACGCCGATATCGGCGCGGTCCTGGCACGTGCGCATGGCCTCAATCATCTCCTGCACCGTGAGCGGCGTGAAGGCATTATGCACCTGCGGCCGGTTGATGCTGATTTTGGCAATGCCCCCGTACTGGGAGAAGAGAATTTCTTTGAACTCCTTAATCGGGGTCCAGACAATGGGTTCATTCATAGGTGAATGGAGAAATATAGAACCGTCATGCCGAGCGCAGCCGAAGCATTTCTACCGCTTCGTTGCATTTGGTGGATTACTGCTGCGGTAGAGATGCTTCGGCTGCGTTCAGCATGACGGTCCGGTTAAAATTTACGAAAAGGCTTGTTTCACCGCCGCCCGGTACTCTTCAAAAAACGCCGCGTTGGTCCTCGAGTCCGTAAAGACTTCCAGAATCGCCGCGCCGGTTTCGGCCGCAAAGAAAACCGGTAGCGCGGCATCAAGTTCATCAAACGACGAAACCGGGAAGTAGCGCAGATTAAAATCCTTGGCCGTGTTCTCGGCCGTCAGCGTCTGGCGGGTCTCAAAAAACTCTTCCAGCTCCGGCTGCTGGCGTGGTCCATCAATCAGCCGGAAGATGCCCCCACCGTGGTTGTTGAACAGCACCACCCGCAGGTTGGGCGTGGGGTAATTGTGCCAGAACGCGTTGCGGTCGTAGAAAAACGCCACGTCGCCGGTGAGCAGGATGACTGGACGGTTCGGTGTTGCCAGGGCCGAACCCACGGCGGTGCTGGTGCAGCCGTCGATGCCGCTGGTGCCGCGGTTGGCGAAAACTTCAATTTGTCGGCCCTGCGGAATGCCGAGAATGTTGGCGTAGCGCACGGCCATGCTGTTGGCTAGGTGCAGGGCCGTGGTTTCCGTCAGCGCCGCTAGGGTGTGGCGGAAGGCAGAAAATTCGTTGAACGGCTGAAATTTATTGAAAAAACCCTGAGCTGTATGCACTAGAATATTTGCCTGCTCCTCATAGTCTTGCCATTTTTGCTGATAATTATTGCGTCCTTCATTCACGGCATTTGGAAGTTGCCAAAGTGGTATTGCAGTTTCCAGCAAAGCACGCATGAAGCGAGTTGGTTCGGCCCTGATTATTCGCGTTAGTGAACCGAACGTATCAGCCGTTTCTCCGGCTGGTTGCACATGCCAATGTTGGTGCGGTGGGAATGCCCGTAAAAACTGTTTAAAGGCCTTAGATATCAGCGAAAGCCCGCAACTGATGACTAGGTCAGGTTGCAGGCCTGACTTTAAATTGGTGTTAAGTCCACCTAAAAAAATATCGTGAGCATGTATGATTTGCCAATGTTGCGCGATAAGCTGTGTTGGTTCTAAGTTGCTTATTACGTCTCCAACTAAAACCGTCCCGCTTATCTCATCCCCATACGAATTAGCGCTGGCTAGGTGCTCGTTGTCAAAAGAATAAGTTGGTCCAATTTGCTGCTGACCGAACACAAATAAAATTTTGCTTGAGCGGTCAAATATGTCAGCTAATTCTCTTAAATCGGCAATATCTGGCAGTGTAACGCTCTTCGTTTCTCGAATAACCTTCACATCCTTCTCATACCCAATTTCCTCCCCCACCTTCGGATAAAAAGGCTCTCTTAGCGGCACATTCACCTGCACCGGTCCGGCCGGCGCGGCCTGCGCCAAATTAATTGCCTCATTAATTATTCGCGCCGAATACCACTTAGCATCGGGGTGCGAAGTCTCCACCGGGAACTCAAATGCGCCCTTGGCGTGGGCCCCGTACAAATTGTGCTGCCGGATGGTCTGCCCATCGAGCTGGTCAATCCATTCCGGCGGGCGGTCGGCGGTAAAAATCACCAGCGGAACCTGCTGGAAAAAGGCCTCAGCTACGGCCGGTGCGTAGTTCAGGCCCGCCGTGCCCGAGGTGCAGACCAACGCCACCGCCCGCCGTTGGGCCTGCGCGATGCCCAGGCCGATGAAGGCCGCCGCCCGCTCATCGGGCACCACGCGCACCGTCAGAGCCGGGTGGCGGGCGAAGGCCAGCGTGAGCGGGGCCGAGCGCGAGCCGGGCGAAAGCACCACATCGGTAATGCCGTGGCGGGCGCAGATTTCGGCGATGTTATAAACGGCCTGCATGATGAAATTAAAAATTAAAAATGAATAATTAAAAATTGAATTAAATAGACCGTTCTTCGACAGGCAGTAAGCACGGTCACCTTTAATTTTTAATTCTCAATTTTTAATTCAAAACTGCGCTTATGGTTTGCATTTTCATTTCGGTTTCCTGCCATTCCCGCGCCGGGTCCGAATCCACGGTGAGGCCGGTGCCGGCGTAGAGAATGGCTTCGGTGGGGCGCAGCTGGAGGCAGCGCAGGTTCACGTAGAGGCGGGCGATGCCGGGGGCGGCCACGTTCACCGGCCCCAGGAAGCCGCTGTAGTAGGCGCGGTCGTAGCCCTCGTGTTGCTGCAAAAAGGCCAGCGCCGCCGCTTTGGGCATGCCGCCCACGGCCGAAGTGGGGTGCAGCAGGCGCAGCATATCGGTGCCCAGCGAGGCCGGGAATGGCACGTTTTTAAAATCCACCTCGAAGTCGGTGCGCAGGTGCAGCAGCTGGCCGGCCACTACGGTGCGGGGGCCGGTTTCGTGGTATTCGCGCAGCCGCAGCTGCTTGAAACAGCTCACGATGTAGCGGGCCACCAGGGCCTGTTCTTCAATCTCCTTCTGCCGCCAGATAGCGTGTTGGGGCGGCACGCCCGGCACCAGCGGCTGCGTGCCAGCCAAGGCCATGGTATGAAACTGCCCATCGGCCGTGACTTCGGCCAGCACCTCGGGCGAGGCCCCCAGCCAGGTGCCCACGCCCGGCACGCTCACCAGCGACACAAACGCGCGGGGGTACCTATCGCACAATTCCTCAAAGGCCCGCAACGGGTCGAAACCGGCGGGCAGTGCCCGGCGGGCCGCCCGCGACGACACTATTTTCAGTACTTCCTTCGCCTCAATGGCGGCCACGCCGGCCCGCACCAGCGCCCTGTATTCGGCCTCGGTGGCGGCCACCGGGGCCGGCTGTGGGCTGTGGTGCCAGGCCAGCTCGGCTACTGGCGGCAGGGCCAGCCAGGCCGTGAGCAGGGGCACCAGCTCGCGGGCGGTGGGGGCCACGGCCACGGCTTCGGGCTGGGCCAGGTCGTAGCGCACATCAGCGGGCAGAAACAGGGCCGGGTTATGGTCGGAATCGCGGAAGGG
The DNA here is from genome assembly GCA_043763525.1 of Hymenobacter sp. GTDB lineage: Bacteria > Bacteroidota > Bacteroidia > Cytophagales > Hymenobacteraceae > Hymenobacter. Next base: position 2,976 of record JAYULN010000477.1, on the reverse strand, counting down.
GAAGAAGGCGAAGCCGGCCGGGGCCTCGGCATCGAGGGCAGGCGGCAGGCCGGTGTAGGCCGCTTCGAGGGAGCGGGCCACCAGTAGGCGCGGCTGCTCGGCCCCCGGCTCGCGCCACGCGGCCAGCGGCCGGCCGGTGCGCAGGGCTCCGGCCACGAGGTGGCGCAGGCGGGCCGGGGCATCGAGGCCCGCCGCGGCCCGCCACGGCAACTGTCGGAGGTCAGTAGCCGGCATCAGGTAGCTTTTTCGGCCGCGCCGGGCAGGTCAATCACCGCCATGGTGATGCGGCTGATGCAAACAAGGGCCCCCGTTTCTTCGTGGGTGATGCGGATTTCCCACACTTGGGTGCTGCGGCCGATATGTACCGGCGCGGCGCGGCCGCGCACCCAGCCGTCGCGCACGCCTTTGAGGTGGTTGGCGTTGATTTCCAGGCCCACGCAGGCTTGTTTGCGAAGGTCGGGCAGGCGCGTGGCGGCGGCCAGGCTGCCCAGCGTTTCGGCCAGGGCCACCGATGCCCCGCCGTGCAGCAGGCCCATGGGCTGGTGGGTGCGGCCATCAACGGGCATCCGGCCTTCGATGTAATCGGCGGTAACGGCCGTGATTTCGATGCCGAGGGCATCGGCCAGGGTGGGGCGGGAGGCCGTCCAGCGCTTCACTTCTTCCAGAGTCATGCGGGCAGGGGAGGGGAAGGCAGGCAAGGCAGCTGGGTACTGCTCTGCCGTCGATGATACATATTAAATATTATATTTAATGTCAACTGTCGGGTTTAAACTCCGTACGGTTATCTATTGTTGACAAAAAACTTATGCAAAATTACCACGCATCGTCATGCCCCGAACCATCTTTCTGCTTCGTCACGGCCAGACCGATTTCAATGTCCAGGGCATTGTGCAGGGCAGTGGCGTCAATTCGAGCCTGAACGAGACCGGCCGCCGCCAGGCCGAGCAGTTTTTTGCGGCCTATGGGCACGTCCCGTTCGATAAAGTTTATACTTCGGCCCTGCGCCGCACCCAAGAGTCGGTGCAGCGGTTTCTGGACCTGGGCCTCCCCCACGAGGCCCATGCGGGCCTGAACGAAATCAGCTGGGGCGTGCGCGAGGGCACCCGCATTACCATCGAAGAAGATGCCGAATACCGCCAGGTATTGGTCGGCTGGGCCGCCGGGCGCACCGATGGCCGCCTTACCGGCGGCGAAAGCCCCGAGGAAGTAGCCGCCCGCCAGCGCCCGGTTATCGAGCTGCTGAAAGCCCGGCACGATGAGCAAACGGTACTCCTTTGTATGCACGGCCGCGCCCTGCGCGTGCTGCTCTGCCAGTTGCTGAATTACCCGCTCAGTTACATGGAAGGCTTTGAGCACAGCAACTTATGCCTCTACAAGCTGGAGTTTACGGGCAGCATGTTCACGGTTAAGAACTTTCTCGACGTATCGCACCTGGCTAACCGTTTGTGATGCGCGGTTAAGGGTCGGGGGCAGATTGCCACGCACTGTTACCAACGGCTGGCCGCTAACCGCTACAAAGTTGCCCTCCCCAACTTTTCGGGCTAATTTTGGCCTTCTCAATCCAAGCGCGACAAACCCAATGGCCGAAATCATAAAAATGCCCAAAATGAGCGACACGATGACCGAAGGGACCATCGCGGCCTGGCTCAAAAACGTGGGTGATAGAGTGAAGTCGGGTGATATTCTGGCGGAAGTCGAAACCGACAAGGCCACGATGGAGCTCGAAAACTACGAAGACGGCACGCTTCTCTACATTGGCCCCAAAGCCGGCGAAGCCGTGGCCGTGGATGGCGTACTAGCCATTGTGGGCAAGGAAGGTGAGGACTTTTCGGCCCTGCTGAACGGCAGCACCGGCGGTGCCGCTGCGGCCCAGGCTCCCGAAGCTCCCAAGGCCGATACTGCCCCGGCTTCGGCGGCGGTAGCGGCCCCGGCCCCGGTTGCCGTAACTCCCGCTGCTCCGGCCGCCCCCGCCCCGGCTGCGGCTGCGGCTGCGCCCGCCAACGGCCAGAAAGCCACCGTAGTGCGCATGCCCAAAATGAGCGACACGATGACCGAAGGGACCATCGCGGCCTGGCTCAAAAACGTGGGCGACAAGGTAAAGTCGGGCGATATCCTGGCGGAAGTCGAAACCGACAAGGCCACGATGGAGCTCGAAAACTACGAAGATGGCACCCTGCTCTACACCGGCCCCAAAGCCGGCGAAGCCGTGCCGGTTGATGGCATTCTGGCCATTGTCGGTGAGGAAGGGGCTGACATTCAGGCCCTGCTGGGCGGCCAGAGCGGCGGCGCTGCCGCAGCTCCGCCCGCCGAGGTGCCGAAGCCCGCTGAGGCTGCTGCGCCAGTGGCCGCACCTGCGGTTCCGGCTGCTGCCCACCCACCCACCAGCAACCAGCCACCAGCAACTTCCCAGGGAGGCCGCATTCTGGCTTCGCCGCTGGCCAAAAGCATTGCCAAGGAGAAAGGCATCAACCTGGCCCAGGTAGTGGGCAGCGGCGATAATGGCCGCATCGTGCAGCGCGACGTGGAGAATTTTCAGCCTTCCGCTGCTGCGCCGGCTCCGCAAGCCGCCCCGGCTGCCGAACCAGCCAACCCGGCACCCGGCACCACCAGCCAGGCACCAACTACCAGCCAGGCACCAACTACCAGCCAGGCACCAACTACCAGCCAGGCACCAACTACCAGCCAGGCACCAAGCACCCAAGCACCAAGCACCAACAACCAAGCACCGGGTTCTTACACCGACACGCCCGTGTCGCAGATGCGTAAGGTTATCGCCAAGCGCCTGTCGGAGAGTCTGTTCACGGCCCCGCATTTCTATCTCACGATGGAAATCAACATGGACAAGGCCATTGAAGCCCGCGTGCGCCTCAACGAGCTTTCGCCCATCAAGCTCAGCTTTAATGACCTGGTGCTGAAGGCAACGGCTATGGGCCTGCGCCAGCACCCGGTGGTGAACTCCTCGTGGCTGGGCGATAA
>JAYULN010000476.1:0-1531 GCA_043763525.1 Hymenobacter sp. | reverse complement strand
CATCGCCCAGCGTATTGGCCCGGAAAAATACCCAGGCATACGCCACCAGCACAAACGTGATGAACACGCCCAAGCCGTGCCGCAGCTGCGGCCAGGCGGCCAAACCGGTGCCCTGCGCCAACTGCTCGCGCAACGGCCGCGCCCAGGTACTGATGACCAGATAGATACCGTGCAAGCCGCCCCAGGCCAGAAATGTCCAGTTAGCCCCGTGCCAGAGGCCGCTGATGAGGAACACCGCCAGCAGGTTGCCGTAGGCCCGCAGTGGGGCTATCCGGCTGCCACCCAGGGGGATATAAACGTAGTCGCGAAACCAGCTTGAGAGCGAAATATGCCAGCGCCGCCAAAATTCAGGCACCGAGGCCGACAAATATGGTTGCCGGAAGTTGAGGTTAAACTCGAAACCCAGCACCCGGGCCGCCCCCCGCGCCAAGTCGGTGTAGCCCGAAAAGTCGCCGTAAATCTGGAAGGTGAAAGCCAGCGTGGCCAGCACCAGCAGCGGCCCTTCGGGGTGCTGGCGCGGGTTGTTGAACACCGGGTTGGCGAGCAGGGCCAGGCGGTCGGCCACCACCACTTTTTTGAAAAGGCCCCAGGCCATGAGGCGCAAACTGCTCACCACGCGCTGGTAATCAAACTCGTGCGTGTGCCGAAACTGCGGCAGCATGTGGCCGCCGCGCTCGATAGGCCCGGCCACCAACTGCGGAAAAAACGCCACGAACAGCGCGAACCGCCCGAAATTCCGTTCCGCTTCCAGCCGGCCCTGGTACACATCGATGATATAGCCTACCGACTGAAACGTGTAGAACGACACCCCCACCGGCAGCAGCAGCCCCAGCGCCGGCCCGGCGGCGGGCGGCAGGTGCAGGGCCGCCGCCAGCTGCCCAGCCGCCGCCCAAAAAAAATTAAAGTACTTGAAAACGAATAGCGTGCCCAGGTTACTTATCAAACTGAGATACAGCCAGGGGCGGCGCTGCTGCCGGGTGGGCAGCTGGCCCATGCGGTAGCCGCTGTAGTAGTCGATGAGCGTGGTGGCCAGCAGCAATAGGGCATAGGCCGCCCGCCAGCTCATGTAGAAATAATAGCTAGCCAGCAGCAGCAGTGCCCCGCGCCAGCGCGGCGGCAGGCCATAATAGAGCCCGACCACCACCGGAAAAAAAACCAGAAAATGAAGGGAATTGAAGAGCATTGGGGACGCGGCAGGAATTCCGGCGGCCAAAGGTCGGGAGTGGCCGCCAGAACTGGTACCCCAAAATTTCATTTCGGGCCGCACGAACGACCAGTGCTTCGGCCGGAATGAAATTTCGGGGTACCAGTTCTGGCGGCCGAATGTTCTACTTTTGCAGTCCTGTTTTCGGCTTACCTATTTTCATGGCTCTCGACCTCAACCACAAATCCATCCTCGTCACGGGGGGCACCGGCTCGTTCGGCAAGCAATTCGTCCGCACCGTTTTCGAAAAGTTTCCGCAGGTGAAGCGCCTCGTCGTTTTTTCGCGCGATGAGCTGAAACAGTATGAGATGAGCCAGGAATTCAGCC
>JAYULN010000475.1:0-9831 GCA_043763525.1 Hymenobacter sp. | reverse complement strand
AGGCGCAGGCTCACCCAGCGGCGGCAGTAGTGCTCGTTCAGCTCGTTGCCGTGGGGGTTGTGCAGGCGGGCCAGGTGCAGCTCCTTGGTCAGCTCGTAGGGGGCCAGTGAGTCGGTTTGGTCGAAGCGCAGGAAGAACAGGCTTTGCAGGCCGAAATGGCGCGGCAGCAGCGTGGTGAGGCGCTGCATAAACATCTCAGGACTCACGTTGTACTGCGTCAGCAGGTTCAGCACCAGGTCGGGACTCCATTTTTTGGCCCCGAAAACCTGCTTCACGTCGCGCAGCAGGCCTTCTTCCTCCATCAGCAGCGCCCCGGCGAAGTACGAAGCCTTGAAGTTGTTCAGCACCTCATCAAACGAAGTGAACTGTGGGCTGCTGCTCACGTAGGGCCGCTCGGTTAGCTTCAGGTAGTTGAAGGCCACTTCGCGGCCCAGCACGAAGGCCTGCTGGCCCCGGCTCAGGCCCGGCCGCAGCAGCAGGCGTTTGGTTTTGGGCTGAAACACCGACCGCAGCCGGGCCTGGGTGGCCACGGCGTGCCGGCCCAGGGTTTCGCGGTCGAGGGTGTAGCCGTATTCCTGGGTCAGCACGCGCTCCAGCTGGCCGAGGTCGAAGGGGGCGGCGGTGCTGAGCTGGTGGCTGCCCACGAAGGCCCGCACATCCTGCTCCAGGTCCTCGAAGTAGTTGTCGTGCATCTCCTGAAACGAGCGCAGCGCGGCCAGAAACAGGTGCTCCTGGCGCATCTCGTAGTTGCGCGCAATCTCGAAAATGGTGCTGATGAAGGCATTCATTCGGGCCGGCGCGTTGGCAATCAGCTCGATGATGCGGGCCGGCTCCAGGCCGTACATCTCCAGGGGAAACTCCTTCAGAATCTTCGAGTTGAGTAGCTCGCCGATGGGCTCCAGCCGGCGGGGCAGCTCCAGCGAGGTGAGCTGGTCGTAGCGCACGTCGAGGGCCTTGCTCAGGCTCAGAATCTTATCAGCCTTGGGGTACTTCTTACCCTTTTCAATCTCATTCAGGTAACTCACCGACACATCGCAGACCCGCGCCAGCTCGGCCGGACTGAGCGCCCGCTCCTGCCGCAGCTCGCGCAGCTTCAGGCCAAAAATGAGGCGAACGACTTGGCCGTGGTTGAGCATCAGTTGATATGTGAAAATGGAGGATATAAAAATGAAAAGATTTTTTTGTCACCTGAAATATAGGAGAAAGTCGATTTCAGGTAAGCCAAAGCATATTTCGTTGCTCCGGAAGTGACCTCAAAGGTAAGCTGGTTTGCAAATTTTATTCATTTAGCGAAAATTCGCTGGATTTTAAAATTCGCTTCACTATGTTTGCATCGGTTGCCTTGCACGAGCCGCGAGATGGTAGCCGAAACGGTGTCATCCTCCCATTTCCAAATTTCCACCTTCCCACCTTCCCACCTTCTCACATTTCAACTATGCCTTTCACCGACGTTGCTCCCGCCCCAGCGCCAATCTACCTCACTCCCCAGCGGGTGAAGGTCATCGGCGCGTATTCGGCCAAGTACGCCGAAATCCTCACGCCCTCGGCTTTGGCTTTCGTGGCCGAGCTGCACCGGCGCTTCGACCACACGCGGCAGGCGCTGCTGGGTCGCCGCGCCGAGCGCCAAGCCGATTTTGCCGCCGGCATCCTCCCCGATTTTCTGCCCGAAACCAAGCGTATCCGCGAGCAGGACTGGACCGTGGCCCCGCTGCCGGAGGACCTGCTCGACCGCCGCGTCGAAATCACCGGTCCGGTCGAGCGCAAGATGATTATCAACGCCCTGAACTCCGGGGCCAGCGTGTTCATGGCCGATTTGGAGGACTCCAACGCGCCCACCTGGGACAACGTCATTCAGGGCCAAATTAACCTGCGTGATGCCGTGCGCCGCACTATTTCCCTCAGCACGCCTACCAAGGAGTATAAGCTGAACGAGAAAACTGCCGTGCTCATGGTGCGCCCCCGTGGCTGGCACCTCGTCGATAAGCACGTATTGGTCGATGGCGAGCCCATTAGCGCCTCGCTGCTCGATTTCGGCCTCTACTATTTCCATAATGCCCACGAGCTGTGCGCCCGTGGTTCAGCGCCCTACTTCTACCTACCCAAGCTGGAAAGCCATCTCGAAGCACGTTTGTGGAATGACGTGTTCGGGTTTGCCCAGTGGGCGCTGAAACTGCCCAAGTGTCTCATCAAGGCCACGGTTTTGATTGAGACACTGCCGGCCGCCTTCGAGCTGAATGAGATTCTGTACGAGCTGCGGGAGCACAGCGCCGGCCTCAACTGTGGGCGCTGGGACTACATTTTCAGCTATATCAAGCGCCTGGGGCTGAACCCTGAATTTCGCCTGCCCAATCGTGCCGAGGTGACGATGACCGTGCCGTTTATGGCCGCTTACTCGCAGCTCGTTATTCAAACCTGCCACCGGCGTGGGGTTCACGCCATCGGTGGCATGGCCGCCCAGATTCCCATCAAGAACGACCCCGCCGCCAACGACGCGGCGCTGGAAAAAGTCCGCCAGGATAAAATCCGCGAAGCCACCAACGGCCACGACGGCACTTGGGTGGCCCACCCCGGCCTGGTGCCGGTGGCCCTTGAAGTTTTCAACCGTCTGATGCCCGGCCCCAACCAAATCGAAAACAAGCGCCTCGACGTGCAGGTAACCGCCGCCGATTTGGTGAAGGCTCCCCAGGGAAACATCACCGAGGATGGCTTGAAACTGAACATCGACGTGGCCATTCAATACCTGGCCTCGTGGCTGGGCGGCAACGGCTGCGTGCCGATTTATAACCTGATGGAGGATGCCGCCACCGCCGAAATCAGCCGCGCCCAGGTGTGGCAGTGGCTGCACACGCCCGGCACCATGCTGGCCGATGGCCGCCCCGTAACCACGGAGCTGTACCGCGCGCTGGTGCCCGGTCAGCTCGATAAAATCAAAGCGCTGGTAGGGGAGGAGGCCTATGAGAATGGCCATTTCATCGCCGCCGCCCGCCTTTTCGATAAGCTGGTGATGAGCGAAAAGTTCATCGAATTCCTGACCCTGCCGGCCTACGAGCAGCTGGCGTAACGCGCTGTGGCGTGGACTCTGCGGGTCCGCGCATCGAACGAACGAAACCCATCGTGCGCGGACCCGCAGAGTCCACGCTACATCCTGCTTCCGAATCTCAAAAATGCCGCCCAACAGGCAGCCTAGCACTGCATTGCCCACCCCAAACGCATTTCAATCCCACCACTCCAACCCCCAACTCCCATGAAACCACAAGCCCAACGCACCGCCGAAATTGCCCTCGATTGGGCCCACAACCCCCGCTGGATTGGTATTGAGCGCCCTTACTCGCCCGAAGATGTGGTGAAGCTGCAAGGCTCCATCCAGATTGAGTACTCGCTGGCCCGGCAAGGGGCCGAGCGGCTCTGGGAGCTGCTGCATACCCGCGAGTACGTAGCGGGATTGGGGGCCCTCACCGGCAACCAGGCCGTGCAGGAGGTGCAGGCCGGCTTGCTGGCCATCTATCTCAGTGGCTGGCAGGTGGCGGCCGATGCCAACGGCGCGGGCCACATGTACCCCGACCAAAGCTTGTATCCCGTCGACAGCGTGCCGGCCGTGGTACGCCGCATCAACAACGCTTTGCTGCGGGCCGACCAGATTCAGCACCTCGACGGCCGCAGCGACGTGCATTACCTCGCGCCCATCGTGGCCGATGCCGAGGCCGGCTTTGGGGGCAACCTGAATGCGTTCGAGCTGATGAAGATGATGATTGAGGCCGGGGCCGCCGGCGTGCATTTCGAAGACCAGTTGTCATCGGCCAAGAAGTGCGGGCACCTCGGCGGTAAAGTGCTGGTGCCCACCCAGGAAGCCATCAACAAGCTGGTAGCGGCCCGCCTGGCCGCCGATGTGATGGGCGTGCCCACCCTGGTTGTGGCTCGCACCGATGCCGATGCCGCCGACCTGCTCACGGCCGACGTGGACCCGCGCGACCAGCCCTTCATCCTGCAGGAAGCCGAGCGCACCAACGAGGGGTTCTACCGCATCCGCTGCGGCATCGATGCCGGCATTGCCCGCGGCCTGGCCTACGCGCCCTACGCCGACCTTATCTGGATGGAAACCTCGCACCCCGACCTGGGCGAAGCCCGCAAGTTTGCCGAAGCCATTCACGCCAAGTTTCCCGGTAAGCTGCTGGCCTATAACTGTTCGCCTTCCTTCAACTGGGCCGCCAAGCTAAGCGTAGAGCAAATGGAAACCTTCCGCGAGGAGCTGGCCGCCATGGGCTACAAGTTTCAGTTCATCACCCTGGCGGGCTTCCACGCCCTCAACACCAGCATGTTCGAGCTGGCCCAGGCCTACCGCCAGCGCGGCATGGCCGGCTACTCCGAGTTGCAGGAGCGCGAATTCGCCCTGGCCAAAGACGGCTACCAGGCCGTGAAGCACCAGTCCTTCGTGGGCACCGGTTACTTCGATGCCGTGCAGAACGTGGTAACCAGCAACCAGACCAGCACCGCCGCCCTGGTGGGCAGCACCGAGGAAGCCCAATTCTGACCACGGATTAGCACGGATTTTGCAGTCGATTTCCGTCTGCCGCACCAACGAAAAAGGCTTGCCATTTGGCAAGCCTTTTTCTGTTGTAAGCTGGTTTAAGTACCCGGCCGATAATCGACTACAAAATCCGTGAAATCCGCTAAAATCTGCGCTAATCCGTGGTCTGGAATGGCTGCTCAATCTGCCCGTAATCCTCGCCGTGCCGGTCGGCCGACTCGCGCAGCAACTGCTGCTGCCAGGGCCTTAGCGCACCTTCCGCGCCTTGCTCGATGATTTCGGCAATGAGCCGGTTGCTGAGCACCATGTTGGCCATGGTGGCTCCGTGGTCGGAAGTAAGGTGAGTTTTGAGCGCCATCAGCAGGGTTTCGCGGGCCTCGGCGCGGGTAGCGGCGGGGCCGCTGAGGCGGCGGCGGAACGGAAACTTGCGCTGCTCGGGGGCCAGCGGGGCATCGGGCTCCAAATCGGTGGTGCCGATGGCCAGCAGCTGCTCGGCGTAGGGCGAGCGTTTCAGCTCGGGGTGCAGGCCGTTGGCGGTGCGCAGCTGGAGCGGCGTTTCGATGGGCTGGCGGGCCAGCTCGGCCAGCCGGTCGTTGCTGAGGACGTGGTAGGGCGGGCGGTCGAGCTGCCGGGCCACGGCATCGCGCAGCATATACAGCTCCCGAAAAATGGGCATTTCCTGGGCCGAAATCTTGTATTTGGCGGCGTTGCGCGACCATGGGCGTGGGTCGTCGCGGCCGTAGCGCACGGCTTCCAGGGCTATGTTTTCCTGCTTGGCCCACTCGCCCCGGCCCAGCTCATCGAGGCGGGCGCTGAGGCGGTCGGTGAGCTCGAAGAGGAAAAGCACGTCGTTGGCGGCATACTCCTGCTGGGCTTCGGTGAGGGGGCGCTTCAGCCAGTTCGACTTCTGCTCGCCCTTGTCGACTTCAAACCCCAATTCGCTCTGAATAAGCCGGCCCAGGGAAATATTGTTGTCCTCGGCGGCCAGTAGGGTGAACTGCACGCTGGTATCCACAATATTGCGGCAGTTCACGCTGAATACTTCGTCGAGCAGCAGAATATCCGACTTGCAGGAGTGGAATACCTTGGCCACGGCCGGGTCGCGGAGCACGGCAAACAGCGGTTCGAGGTCGGCCGCCATGTTGGGCAGGGGCAGCGGGTCAATCAGGTAGGCCTCCTGGCCATCAAACACCTGAATCAGGGCCAGATGCCGGCCGTAGCGGTGGCGCATGTCATCAAATTCGAGGTCGATGCCGATGCGCGGCAAGGTGGCAAAGTGGGCGGCGGCGGCGGCAATAGCGTCGGCCGTGGTGAGGTAGTGAATCGTTGGCATTGAGGCGAAAAGCAAATCAGCGGGGCCGGCTTCGGGCGCGGCTCGGGTTGGCGCGGTAAAGGTAGGCAAGTATGGCAGGTCGGAGGAATAAGTTGGCAAAAGCAGGATTTTAACAATGTGCAATTACCTTCGCTCTGGCATCATGATATAAGCAGAACAACTATTTTGTTGTGCTTGGGTTATGAAATCACATTTTTGGAGCTGACCCCGAGCATCTTCCTTTTTCATTGTTCACCAACCGTCACACTTATGAAACAGAAACTCGTTACTCATTTTAGGCTTTTGCTGCTTCTGGTGGCATGCCTGTGCTCAGCCACCGCCTGGGCTCAGACCAACGCCGTTAGTGGCCGGGTGGTGGGCTCTGATGGCGGGGCCGTGCCCGGTGCTACGGTAATTGAGCGAGGTACCTCTAACGGCGTGAGCACCAACGCCGATGGGGCCTTTTCGCTTAGTGTGCAGACAGGTGCTACGTTGGTCATCAGCTCGGTAGGTTACACAGCCCAGACGATTCCCATAGGCAACCAGAGCGTCATCAACGTAACGCTGGCGGCTTCGACTACGCAGTTGAACGAGGCCGTGGTAGTGGGCTACGGCACCCAGAGCAAGCAGGACCTGACTGGCTCTGTGACGCAGCTGTCGAGCAAGGACTTGGCCAGCCAGCCGGTGGTGAGCTTCGAGCAAGCCATTCAGGGCCGCACGCCGGGCGTGCAGATGACGCAGTCGTCGGGCAAGCTTGGCGCGGGCCTGCAAATCCGGGTACGGGGCTCGGCATCGGTAACGGCTTCGAGCCAGCCGCTGTACGTGATTGACGGCATCCCCGTCACATCGCAGGATGTGGGCGTGGTGAACGACGAACCCATTAACCCGCTGGCCGACCTCAACCCCAACGACATTGAAAGCATTTCCATTCTGAAAGATGCCTCGGCTTCGGCCATTTACGGTTCGCGGGCTTCGAACGGGGTGGTGCTCGTGACCACCAAGAAAGGCCGCCAGGGCCAGACGCGTGTGAACGTGGGCTACTACGTGGGTACCAGCACGCCTACCCGCAAGCGCGAATTCCTGAACGCGGCCCAATACAAAGAGTTGTTCAGCGAAGCCGCCGTGAACGTGCGCCTCGACCCCAAAGACGAGTTTGAAGCTAGTGGCATCGACATTAATTCGAAGGACGACGTGAACTGGGGCGACCAGGCCTTTCGTCGGGGCCATGTGTCGCAGTACGACCTGAACGTGAGCGGCGGCGATGCCAAAACCCGCTTTTACCTCAGCGGCACCTTCAACGACCAGACCGGTATTATCATCGGCAACCGGTACCGCCGTGGCAGTATGCGCCTCAACCTCGACCACAGCCTCAGCGACAAGCTGCGCGTGGGCCTTAACCTGTCGCTGACCCGCTCGGTGAACGACCGCACACCCGACGACAACTCGTTCTCCAACCCGGTGCAGCTCAACGCACTGCCGCCCCTGCAGCCTATCCGCGACCCAAAAACGGGCCTATTGAATTCCAACACATTGTACTACAACAACTTGCTCGACCTGGACCTGGGCTTTAACCGGGCCGGTACCTACCGGTCGTTCAGCAACTTCAACCTCAACTACGAGCCCATCAAGGGCCTGGTGCTACGCACCGAAACCGGGGCCGACTTTCTGAACCTGAACGAGGACCTGTACCGCGGTGCCGGCACCCTCGACGGCGGCTCGACGGGCTACGGCTACAACGCCCAGTCGCAGGTCATCAACTACACCACCAACAACACGGCCACTTATGGCTTTACGCTGAGCGAAAACCACCGCTTCGAGGCACTGCTGGGGCAGTCGTTCCAGCGGTCAGACACGAAGCAAACTGCGGCCGAGGGCCGGGGCTTCCCGACTACCGAGTTCACGCGCATTGCCAGCGCGGCCATCAAAACCGGCGGCAACTCATCGACGGGTACGGGTTTCTCGTTCACGTCGTTTTTCGGTCGCGTCAACTACGCCTTCCGCGATAAATACCTCCTGTCGGCCAGCGTGCGCCGCGACGGCTCATCGCGCTTCGGTGCCGACAACCCCTACGGTACGTTCGGGGCCGGCTCGGTGGGCTGGGTAATTTCCGAGGAAAGCTTCCTCAAGAACAACTCGCTCGTGAACCTGCTCAAGCTGCGGGCCTCATACGGCAGCACGGGCAACGCCGAAATCGGCAACTTCGACTCGCGCCAGCTGTTCTCGTCGCTGCCTTACGCCGACCAGTCCGGCACGGCACCCAACAACCGCATCGGCAACCCGAATCTGACTTGGGAAACATCGAAGCAGTCGGACCTGGGCCTCGAATTTGGCCTGTTCAACAGCCGCCTCTCGGGTGAGGTTGACGTGTATGAGAAGAAAACGACGGGCCTGCTGCTTGACCGGCCCATCCGCTACACCAGCGGCTACCGCGTCATCAGCGAAAACATTGGCGCCCTGCGTAACCGCGGCCTCGAAATCACGCTCAACGGCCGCATCCTCGACGGCGACTTCAAATGGAACCTGGGCGGCAACATTTCCTTCAACCGCAACCTGATAACGAGCCTGCCGCAGGAAATTGTGAGCGGCGGCCGCAACCTCGGCCGCGTGCGCCTGGGCGAGCCCATTGGCGTGTTCTGGGGCAAGAAGTACGCCGGGGTAAATCCCAACAGCGGCAGCGCCATCTACTACACTACCGAGGGCGACACGACCAGTAACTATACTGCCGCAGTTGACCAGAAGCTGGGCGACCCCAATGCTAAGTTTACCGGCGGGGCCACCACCAGCTTCTCGTACAAGGGGTTGGAATTGAGTGTGCTGGGTCAGTTTGTGTATGGTAACGACCTCTACAATGTAGCCGGCGTGTTCCAGTCGGTGAACGGCGACTACTTCGACAACCAGACCGTAGACCAGCTCAACCGCTGGCGCAAGAGGGGCGACATCACCGATGTGCCCCAGGCCCGGCTATACGACGGTAACGGCACCAATGCTTCGTCGCGCTGGGTACAGAGCGGCTCCTTTTTCCGCTTCAAAACTGTTACGCTGGGCTATACCCTGCCGCTTGATTTCGTGCAGAAGTATCACATGCAGTCGTTGCGCGTCTACGTCACGGGGCAAAACCTGTTCACTCTAACCAAATACACCGGCTACGACCCCGAGGTGAACACCACATCGTTCAATGGCACCTCAGCCACTTCGCCTGGCCGTGCCAACTACTTGTTGGGCCACGATTTCTACACCCCGCCGCTGGCCAAAACATTCATCGTGGGCTTGAACCTGGGCTTTTAATTCTTTGTCTTCGCATTCGCCATGAAAAATCTACGTAACTGCGCAGCCCTGCTGCTGACACTGGGCCTGGGCGCTTCGCTCACTGCCTGCAAAGACCCCCTCAACATTCAACCCCAGCAATCGGTCGACGCCAGCACCGCCCTCAGCACGTCCACCAAAGTTGGTTCGGCAGTGGTGGGTATCTATGCCAAACTCGACGACCCGGCCCTGTACGGCACCAATTTGGTGCTACTGCCCGAGCTCATCGGCGGCGATGGCTACGTGAGCTGGCAAGGCACTTTCCAGAGCTACCGCGAGGTAAGTCGCCGTACCTTGATTCGGACCAACACCGAGGCCGAGCGCACCTGGGCCCGGGCCTATGAGGGCATTAACCAGTGCAACTTGGTGCTCGAGGCCCTGCCAGTGGTGGCCGACACCGCTTTGAAAAGCCAGTACGCCGGCGAAGCCCGCTTTGTGCGTGGTGCCCTATACTTCGAGCTCGTGCGTCTCTACGCCCAACAGTACCGCACCAGCGATGCCGCTACCCAGCCTGGCGTGCCACTGGCTCTGGTGGCCAACCGCACCGTAGGCCAGGTGGATGCCCCGCTGCCCCGCGCCACCGTGGCAGCCGTGTATAACCAAGTATTGGCCGACCTGCGCACGGCAGCCGTGCGCCTGCCCGTCGACAATGGTACTCGCGCCACTAGGTACGCCGCCAAGGCTATGCTGG
>JAYULN010000474.1:0-9831 GCA_043763525.1 Hymenobacter sp. | reverse complement strand
ATATTGGTCGGCAGCACACACGGCGGGCCCGTGATAGCCACACCCACCAACTTCGGTGGCCAACCCCTGAATACCTACACGCCGCGCTACTTCTTCAGCCTGGGCCTGAATGGGCTGATTTTTCCCCTCACCCCGCACTACCTGCGCGAGATGTACGCGGCCAGCAATCCGATTTTCGCGGCCGCCGTCAGCAAGCTGCGCGTCGACCAGAGCCTGGTCGATTTCGACCGCAAAACCGGCCTTTTCCGCGTCACGATGCTTTACCGGCAGGCCATTCGCTAGCTTGGGCAAACTCCGGTTTGGGACTTGAATGTATTCTCAGCCCTCAGAAGCGGTCTGAGTTAGAGCGGTTCTCAAGTTGCGGTACGGGATGTAGCGACGCGAGCCTTCGCGTCTCGGCGTTGAACGACAATCGTTAACCGGCGCGAACGGGAGGCGCGAAGGGTCGCGTCGCTACATCCCGTACCGCTACCTGAAAGTTGCGCTAGAAGCTGTTTAGGAATTTGGGCTGGCGAGGTAGAGACGCAAATATGCGTCTCTACCTCGTGCCGGATAACTCTTAACTTTTTCGTGCCCATCGCCACAGCGGCCACGCGCCGGCCACCAGCGCCAGGGCAATGAGGGCGTGGCTGGTATCGGTCACCACGTTCAGGACCAGAAAAATGGTCGAAAGCAGCACCAGCAGGCCCATGCTCCACGGGTGGCCCCAGGCCTGGTAGCTGCCGGGCGGCCCCGGCCCCAATTGCCGCAGCCGCAGCAGCGCCGCGAAGCCCACCACGTAATATCCCACAAACAAGATGCGGGTAATGGCTCCTCCAGAGCTGCCACGGTGCCGCTTAGCACCATGCCCAGCGTGAGCACCACCGCCCCGGCCAGGGCGAATAGCACCCGCGTAGCCATCAGCAGCACCGGATTGAGCACGCCCAGCATGGCCACCACGCCCAGCACCAACATCCGTTTCTGCCCCCAAACCCCCGACAAAGCCGCCGCCAAGATTTATTCGTCGGTGGTAGGATGCTTCGTGCCTCGGCATGGCAGGCGGCGCGGTAGAGATGCTTCGGCTACGCTCAGCATGACGTTCCTTTTGCTCCCTGCTCCCTGCTCCCTGCTCCCTGAAAATGGCTACTCCTGGCGGTAAGCCACGCCGGCTTTCATCACGAATACCGGCCGCATCAGCGCCGAAATATCCTGTAGGGGGTCGCCGTCGAGGGCGATGATGTCGGCGAATTTGCCGGCTTCGAGGGTGCCCAGGTTGGGGGTTTCGCCCAGCAGCTCGGCGGCGTTGAGGGTGGCGGTGCGGATGGTTTCGAGCGGCGACATGCCGGCCTCGGTCATGTAGCCGAACTCGCGGGCGTTCTGGCCGTGGCGGAACACGCCCGCGTCGGTGCCGAAGGCCACGCGCACGCCGGCCTTGGTGGCGCGGGCAAAGGTGCCCTGCATTTTGGTGCCCACGGCCAGGGCCTTGGCCGCGATGACGGGCGGAAAGTAGCCCGGCCGCAGCCGCGCCGTATCGGCCACCGACTTGCCGGCGATGAGCGTGGGCACGTACCAGGTGCGGGTTTTGGCCATTAGGGCAATGGCTTCGTCGTCCATCAGCGAGCCGTGGTCGATGCTGGTTACGCCGGCCCGCACGGCCCGCTTGATGCCCTCGGCCCCGTGGGCGTGGCAGGCCACGCGCATGCCCAAATCGCGGGCGGTTTCTACCACGGCCCGGATTTCGGCTTCGGTGTACTGGGCCCCGGTGCCGTCCTTGCTCAGGTCGAGCACGCCGCCGGTGCTGGCAATTTTGATGAGGTCGGCCCCGCGCTTGAACTGCTCGCGCACGGCCTCGCGGCACTGGTCGGGGCCGTTGGCCAGGTAGGAGGGGTGGCCGGCTTTGGTGATTTGGTCGTCGCTGAGGCCGTCGGTTTCGTCCATGTGCCCGCCGGTGGCCGAAATGGCCACGCCCGCCGAGTAGATGCGCGGCCCCGGCACCAGGCCCTGGGCCACGGCATTGCGCAGGCTGGTGTTCACGCCCGAGCCGCCGCAGTCGCGCACCGTGGTGAAGCCGGCCCGCAGCGTGGTGAGGGCATTAATCTGGGCCCGGAAGGCCACGTCGGCCGGGTTCAGGGTGAACTGCTCGCGGAAGCTGTTGCGACTGGGGCTTGACTCCAGGTGGACGTGGCAATCAATCAGGCCGGGCAGCACGGTGCGGTTTTCGAGGTTGATGACCTTGTCCTGGGGGCCGCTGGCGGCGGTGTAGCCGGCCTGCACGGTCGTAATCCGGTCCTGTTCGACCACGATGGTTTGCTGGCTCAGCAGCTTGCCGCTGCGCACATCGAGCAGGTGGCCGCAGTGCAGGTAGGTTTTTTGGGCGAAGGCGGCCGGGGCGGCCAGCAGCAGCGCCCCGATAGCCAGGGCGTGAATAGATTTGCGCGTCATACGTTTGCTTAATTGGTGAGATGGGGAGGGGTGAGGTGGTGAGTTTGACTCTCCACGGGCGCAAATTGCGTCATCAAACATTAATGTCACTGCCTACCGCTCACCACTCACCATTTCACCATTTCACCCCCTCACCCCCTCACCCCATGACGACTCAGCAAGAATTTGAAGCTGCCAGCCAGCGTGCCCAGCAGCTGCCCACCAAGCCCAGCAACATGGTGCTGCTCCAGCTCTACGCCCTCTACAAGCAGGCCACCGATGGCGACGTGACCGGCGACCGCCCCGGCGGCTTCGACTTCAAAGCCATTGCCAAATACGATGCCTGGAGCGGCCTGCGCGGCACCAGCAAAGAAGCCGCCCGCCAGCAGTACGTGGAGCTGGTGAGCGAGCTGGCCGGATAAGGCGGCTGGGTTGATTGTCCACAAAAGAACGTCATGCCGAGCGCCGCGCAGCATCTTTACCGGGGAAGTAATTAGTTCCTGCTGTTACGCGGCAGGGTGTAGCGCGAACGGTGTCGTTCGCGTCCTCGCGCCAGTAAAGCCGCCCGAACGGCACGGGAACGCGGACGATAAAGTTCGCCCTACACCCCCAACGGCGCTTAAACCAAGGCACCGCGTAACAGCAGTTAGTTACTCTCGCGGTGAAGATGCTGCGCGGCGCTCGGCATGACGTTCTTTTGTTTTCCTGCCACCCAACCCTCAACACTTCCTTTGGATATCTCCCGCAAAAAGCCGCCGTATCCCATCACGCCGGCCCTGCGCCAGTACCTGCGCACCTACGACCGCGAGGCCCCGCTGCCCGTCAGCTACGCCGACCTCCGGCATTTCAGCAGCTCCTACCCGCTGCTCGACCGCGCCGGGCACGATACGCTCTGGCAAACGGTGTTCTTCGAGCCCCAGGCCCTGCGCGAGCTTAGCCAGGGCCTGACGGAAGTGTACGCGCTGCTGAAAACCGCCGGCGACCTGTCCTTCACCGAGCACCTCGTGGCCGACCGCATCGACTACTGCCAGTTCGGCAATTCCAACCCGTTTCGGGTGCGCATCGTCAACCAGTTCAACGATAACTACGACTACTTCTACGTGAAGCAGGCCGATGCCTCGCGCCTCTACGGCCTGGAGCTGGAGCATTTGCTGTCGCCCAACTCGATGAACTTCCTGGTGAGCGGCGACACGCTGATTGAGGAGCACATTGCCGGCATTCCGGGCGACGATTTTATTCGCCTGCGGCTCAGCCAGCCGCATATTAATCAGGTGCGCATCGCCAAGGAGTTCGTGAAGTTCAACGAGCGCTGCTTCGTGCGATTATTGGGCGATATGCGGGCCTACAACTACGTCATCGACGTAACGCCCGACTTCGAGGACGAGCAGTACCGGGTGCGGGCCATCGACTTCGACCAGCAGAGCTACGAGGGCCGCCGGGCCATGTACCTGCCCCAGTTTTTCAAGGACAACGCCGCCGTGGTGGAGCTGTGCGCCCGCCTGCTCAAGCCCGAAACCCTGCGCCAGTACCAAACCGAGGAACGCGCCCTGATGGCCCGCCGCGCCCGCGCCGAGCGCCACCGCCTCAAGGCCCTGCTCGACGTGATGCGCCAGCACGAGCTGGCCCCGCCCGAAAAGGTCGAACAGCTCAAAGCCGAGCTCAACCGCTACCACCACACCGATTCCTTCGACCGGTGCGACTCGATGGGCGACATCGTGCGCCAGAACCTGTGGCTGATGCTGGGGGCCGGGCCCCGGCCGGCGGCGGGGTAGGGGTGGCGGCCGGCGAAACGCTGCTCGGGCTAAGCTAAATCCTGCTCGGGGCCGACGAAATCCTACTCGGGGGCGGCAACTGGGTGCCTGGGCTTGGCTAAATCCTGCTCGGGCACGACGAAGTCCTGCTTGGTGCAAGCGAAAGCCTGCTTCGTGCCGCCGAAATCCTGTTCGGGGGCCACGAACCGGGGCTCGGGGGGTACAAATGCGTATGTTCGTGGGGTAAACACCATTTTCCACCTTACCAACCCCTTTTACGCATGACCGACGAGCAGATTAATTTCGAAAACATGGCGCTGAACGTGCGCAAGCTGCTGGCCAATACCCGCCCGCGGTGGGCCCCGCTCTACCCCAAGCTGGTGCCCGATTTCGAAGCCCTCGACGCGGCGCTGGCCCTGGCCGATGCCCGCGCCCAAACCCTGGCCGGCGGCGGCAGCACCGGCTACACCCAGGCCAAAGACCTGGCCGAAGTGGCCGTGCTCGATGCCGCCATGCCGGTGCTGCGGGGCCTCAAGGCCGTGCAGCTCGACGCGCCCGAGCCGGCGCTGGCCAGGCTGGCCGCCCACACCCGCACCACCCTCGACGAGCTGCGCGGCCAGCCCCAGGCCGATGCCCTGCGCGAGCTGCACACCCAGGCCCTGGCCCGCGCCACCGCCCTGGCCGAAGAACGGGTGACGGCCGCCCAGCTGGCCCTGCTGGACCAGAAAATCAAGCTCTTCGTGCCGATGCTGGGCACCGCCCGCCAGGCCACCACGGCCGGCTCGGTGCAGCGCGAGCAGGCCGTGGCCGCCCTGGGGGCCGCCCGCACCGCCCTCAAACGGCTGGACGTGCGCCTGCCCAACCTGGCAGACGAGCTGCCGGACCTGGTGGCAAACTACACCAAAGCCCGCGTGATAGTAGATGCCGGGCACGGGCCGAAAGCGGCCCCGGCGAAGGCCTAAGGTCGCCGCTTTACCTTTGAATCCCTGGCACGTTGTGCCAGGGATTTTTAATGCCCTTTTTTCCCCTTTCCATTTTACCGGTTTGCGTTTTCATGAAGCATTTTCTACTTGGGTTGCTCCTGCTGCTGGGCCTGCGCGGCGCGGCCACTGCCGTTACGCCACCCCCCACGAGCCGCTCGCTGGCCGAGGCCCTCAACCCCGATGGTACCCTGCGGACCGGGGCCAACGGCTCGTTCGATGCCCGGCAGTTTCGGATGGGTACCGCGCCCGATGGGCGGCCGGTGTTTCGGCCGGCCGGGACTCTGGGAGCGGGCGATGAGCGGTGGGCGGACGGGTTTGGCCTGCCCAACGGCACCGATGGAACGGTGCGGGCGGTGGTGCAGTCGGGAACCGATACGTACATCGGCGGGGATTTTATCACCGTTGGTAATTTGGTGGCTAACCATATTGCCAAGTGGAATGGCACGGCCTGGAGCACCCTGGGTACGGGCGTGGGTAACGGCGTCGTCAATGCGCTGGCCGTAGCACGCAACGGCGATGTGTACGTGGGTGGCAGCTTTACGCAAGCTGGCGGGGCCGCCGCCAACCGAATAGCCCGGTGGAACGGCACTGCCTGGAGCCCGTTGGGGACGGGGATGGGCAACGGCCTGAACGGGGAAGTGAATGCATTGGCAATAGCTGGCAACGGCGATGTGTACGCGGGCGGCATCTTTTCCCTGGCTGGCGGTGTCAGCGCCACTAACGTAGCCCGCTGGAATGGCACGGCGTGGAATCCGCTGGACGCGGGCGTGCGCTATGGTGTGAACACTGGCAGTGTGAATGCGTTGGCCGTGGCCCGCAACGGGGACGTGTACGCGGGAGGTGACTTCATTGAAGCTAGCGGGGTGCCGGCAAGACGCATAGCCCGGTGGAACGGTACGGCGTGGAGTGCTGTAGGCGGAGGCGTAAGCAACGGCGTACTGGGCGGCACTGTGAACGCGCTGGCGGTGGCGGGTAATGGCGACGTTTATGCAGGTGGCTATTTCATCGAAGCCGGCGGGGCGGCGGCCAACCGGGTGGCCCGATGGAACGGGACTGTGTGGAGCGCACTGGGTACCGGCGTGGGAAACGGACTAGATTACCCCGTTTTTTCGCTGGCCGTGGCTGGTAATGGAGACTTGTATGTAGGCGGCAGCTTCTCCCAGGCCGGTGGGGCGGCGGCCAACCACATAGCCCGGTGGAATGGCGCGGCGTGGAGCTCATTTGGTACGGGCATGAGTAGCATTGTGAACGGCGGCACCGGCGGCAGCGTGAACGACGGCACCGTTCTCGCCTTAGCTGTGGCGGGTAACGGGGAGGTATACGCGGGCGGTCGCTTCCTTCAAGCTGGCGGAATAAGAGCCAGCTATGTAGCCCAGTGGAACGGCACGGCGTGGAGTCCTCTGGGCGCAGGTGCGGGGAACGGGGTAGATAGCTCCGTCTATGCATTGGCCGTGGCGGGTAATGGGGACGTGTACGTAGGTGGCAGTCTCACCCAGGGCGGCGGGACGCCAGCCAACCGGGTGGCCAAGTGGAATGGTACAGCCTGGAGCTCCTTAGGTGCGGGCACGGGAAATGGATTCAACGAAGTCGTTTTCGCGCTGGCCGTGGCGGGCAACGGCGATGTATACGCGGGTGGCGGCTTTACCCAAACTGGTGGGGGCATTGCCAACTTTGTAGCCAAGTGGAACGGCGCGACGTGGAACTCCTTGGGCACGGGCGCAGGAAACGGGCTTGATGGTACCGTCTATTCATTGGCCCTGGCTGGCAATGGAGACCTATACGTAGGCGGTAGCTTCACACGGGCCGGCGGGGGGGCGGCTAACCATATAGCCCGTTGGAACGGCACGGCATGGGCTCCTCTGGTAATGGGCACGGACAACGGCGCAAACGGCGCTGTCTACGCGCTGGCCGTGGCGGGCAATGGGGACCTGTACGCGGGCGGCAGCTTCAATCAGGCCGGTGGTACCGCCGCCAATAATGTTGCCAAGTGGAATGGCACGGCATGGAACGCGCTGGGCACAGGTACGGCAAATGGAGTAGACCGCTACGTCAGTACGCTGGCGTTGGCAGCCAATGGAGATATCTACGCGGGCGGCAATTTCAACCAAGCTGGCGGCATTGCAGCCGGTCGGGTAGCCAAATGGAACGGCACATCCTGGAGCGCATTGGGCGGGGGTACCGGCGGGGGCTATGGCGTAGCCATTCTGGCGATAGTCAGCAACGGGAACATCTATGCGGGCGGCAGCTTTACCCAGGCCGATGGATTTGCCGCCAACCGAGTAGCCAAGTGGAACGGCACAGCGTGGAGTACCCTGGGCACGGGCACAAGCAATTATGTGTACAGCTTGGCCGTGGGCACTAGCGGTCAACTCTACGTCGGGGGGGACTTCACCACCACCGGCGATGCCAGTAGAGTGATGGCTCACTTCGGCATCTACGACCCCAGTGCCCCGCTGACCACCACGGCTGCCACCAGTGCCACGCCCGCTACGCTCTTCCCCAACCCAGCCCACGGCACGGCCACGCTGCGCCTGCCTGCCGGCACCGCCCGCCTGCCCCTCACCCTTGCCGATGCGCTGGGCCGCATCGTGCGGCGCTACCCCGCCCCGGCCGGCTCCGATGCCACACTGGACCTGCGCGGCCTGCCCGCCGGCGTGTACGTGGTGGGCTGCGGCCAGCTCACCCAGCGCCTGGTGGTGGAGTAGGGGGTGTAAACCCGATTTCCTTCGACAGCAAAAAGCCCGCTGGCCAATTGGTCAACGGGCTTTTCTATTGCGCGAATGTCGGCTTATACGGCCGGCTTGGGCGCGGGCAAATCAAAGGCTACGGCAACGTGCTCAAAATGCCCTTTGTGCGAGCCGTCGCAAAACGGCTTCTGCTTCGAGAGCCCGCAGCGGCAGATGCTGATGCGCTGGCGGCCGCCGAGGCCGTACGGTTGGCCGTCGGCATCAACTAGTTCGATGTCTTCGCCCTCTACGCGGAGGGAGCCGTTGGAAAGGACGGTGAGTTTCATGGGGGGAATTATGAGTTATGAATTATAAATTATGAGTTGGGGCGTTTTGCTTTTCTTTCGTGGTGAGTAGGATGCTGGAGAGAATTTTGGTGATTTCAAGGTTGTGGGCGTGAATGGACTCGAACGCAGATTCGGGTAGGAAGTCGTTGTCGTGCAGCAGGCGCAGCCAATAAGAGGTTTCGCGGGCTTCTTTGGCGGCGATGTTGAGTTTATGAATAAAATCGGCCGTTGAGCTGGCGGCCAATGCCTCTTCTACGTTGGCCCCAATGGAAGTGCCGCTACGCAGCAGTTGCTTGGAAAGCACGTATTCTTTTTGCTCGCTCACCAAAAACTTATACGCCTTGATAATACGCGAGGCAAAGTCATACGTTTTCTGTTGAATGATGCTCGTCTTCATGCCCGGAACAACTCATAATTCATAACTAAAAACTCATAATTCCCTTCTCATGATATAGTCGTTCATGAAATAGGGCCCAATCGGCACGTCCACCTCGCTGTGCCGGGCAAAGCCGCGCCGCTCGTAGAAGGCAATGGCGGGGTTGTAGCGGTTCACGTTCAGGTCGAGGAATTGGCCGCCGGCCTGGCGGGCGGCATTTTCTACGGCCTCGATAAGATGCACGCCCAGGCCCTGGCCCTGGCGGGTGGGCAGCACGTAAATCTTGTGCAGCTTGTAGCCCGCCCCGCCGTCTTCCTCGGTCGGCAGCGGGCTGAAGGAGGCAAACCCCGCCGGCTCGCCCGCCACGTAGGCCAGCAAAAAGGAGTGGTGCTGCTCGGCCATCTGCCGTTTCAGCGAGGCCGGCGAATAAATTACCCGGTACATATATTCCAGCTGCTCGCCCGAGATGATGAACCGGTAGGTAGGCTCCCAGGTAGCCTCGGCCAGCTGAATGATGGTCGGAATGTCGTGGAGCGTGGCCGGTTCGATGCGCGGCGGCGCGGTAGGGGCATCAGAGGTCATAAGCGGCAAAACGTAAAATTGCGGCGAAAAAACCGAAACCAACCCGCCCGCTCTCGTATGTTTGGCCCGCTGATTGCGTTAAAAGTCCCATTCCGCCATTTTCTCTTTCTCTCCGCATGAAATCTGCGTCATTCTTCTGCTTGCTGGCCGCCCTGCCACTGGCCAGCCAGGCCCAATCCACCTCCGCCCACGACAGCCTGCGCCGGCGCGGCGAGCTCACCGGGGCCCGGCCGTCGGGCGACTTGCTGGCCCGGCCCCCCGCCCAGGAGGCTCCCCGTCGGGCCGTTGTTTCGCCCACCGAAGCCGCCCAGCAGCACCTGCTCAGCAGCGACGTGAACGTGGCCCAGGCCCGCGCCGAGCAGCTGCCCGACCTCTACGAGCGGTTCATCGCCACCACCCGCGACGAGCGCCGCCAGTGGAGCTACCAGCAGTGGGATGCCGCCGGCCAGGTGCTGGCACGCCTCAACCAGCGCTACGAGCAGGTGCGCACCGACCTGCCGCTGGAAGAGCGGCTGCGCATTCGCACCTACCAGGGCGAGTTTCACACCCTGCGCGGGGCCCGGCAGGTGAAGGATAAAATGGACAATTAAGGGGCTATCCAAGCCAGGCTCAGCATGACGTTCAGCATAAACAGCTGCTGTTACGCCGGGCCTTGGTTTAAGCGCCGCTGGGGACGTAGCGCGAACGGTGTCGTTCGCGTCCCCGTGCCGTTCGGGTGGCTTGACT
>JAYULN010000473.1:0-3881 GCA_043763525.1 Hymenobacter sp. | reverse complement strand
TGCTGGTTCATCTGGTCCACCACTTCGGCGGTGTAGCGGGCTTCCTGCTGGTCGGGGGCGAGCAGCATGGCCACGGCGCGGCGGGCATCGCCCATGCGCCCGGCCGCGTTGATGCGCGGCGCAAAGCCAAATATCAGGCTGCTGATGCCCAACGGGCCTTCCCGCAGGGTGGCCAGCTCGCGCAGGGCGGCCAGGCCGGGGCGTAGCAACTGGGCATCTTCGTTGAAGCGCCGCAGGCCGTGGGCGGCCAGAATCCGGTTTTCGCCGGTGATGGGCACGATGTCGGCGGCAATGCTGACGGTGGCCAGGTCCAGCAAATCGTGCAGCGGCGCGTCGGGCAGGCCGAGGTGCTCGCCCAGCGCCTGCATCAGCTTGAAGCCCACGCCGCAGCCCGAAAGCTCCTTGTAGGGGTACTCGCAGTCGGCCCGCTTGGGGTCGAGCACGGCCACGGCGGCCGGCAGCTCGTCGCCGGGCAAGTGGTGGTCGCAAATAATGAAATCGACGCCCCGGCTGCTGGCATACGCCACCTGCGCCACGGCTTTGATGCCGCAGTCGAGCGCCACGATGAGCGCGAAGCCATTATCGGCCGCGAAGTCAATGGCTTTCTCGGAGATGCCGTAGCCCTCGGTGTAGCGGTCGGGGATGTAGTCGCGCAGCCGCGCGGCCCCAAACAGCGGCGTGAGGTAGCTGATGACGGTGGCCACCGACGTGATGCCGTCCACGTCGTAATCGCCGAGCACCATCACCTTTTCGCCCTCGTGCAGGGCGTGGGCGAGGCGGCCTACGGCGCGGGGCATATCGCGCATCAACAGCGGGTTGGGCAGCTGGCGCAGGTCGGGATGGAAGAAGGCAGCGGCGGCTTCGGGCGTGTCGATGCCGCGCTGCACCAGCAGGGCGGCTACTTCGGGGGCAATAAAGAGGGCCTGGGTCAGCCCATGAACCGTTTCCGGGTCGGCTTCGGGGATATAATTCCAGCGCTTACTAGCGGATACGGACATTGTTGGATTCAGTAGAAATGGTCTCAAAAGTACGACCAATCCCCGCGCCGCGCCGGCCGGCCTACCTTTGCGGCCCGCCTCGCCCACTGCCGCGCCTCATGAATAAGCTCCGCGATTTTTACCAAAAATACCGCCAATACATTGGCACCGACGTGCTGATGTACGGCGTATTTATTCTGGCGCTGGCGCTGATGTTTGTGTTTTTTCGGTAGGGCACTGGCGGTTCAAACAGAACGTCATGCTTCACTGCGTTCAGCATGACGTTCTGTTTTATTTCTGTCCTGCCCCCCCTACTACACCCCATCGCCCCGCAGCTTGCGGAAGCGCTTGCGGGCCTCGGCCACGTAAATACTGCCCGGAAACTTCACAATCACCTGGTTGTACAGCTCCTGGGCCTTGGCTTTGTCCTTGAGGTCTTCTTCCTGAATGCGAGCCAGCAAAAACAGCGCATCGTCGCTCAGTACATCGGGCTTGGGGTTGTTGGTGATGCGTTCGAGCGTGGCAATGGCCCCCGCGAAGTCGCCGGTGCGGCGCTGGAGCTGGGCTTTCAAATAATACGTGTCGTCGGCCAGGGAGTGGCCGGGAAACCGTTCCAGCAACGCATCCAGGCCCTTGATGGCTTCGGGCAGCTTATTCTGGAACACGAGCTGCTCCACGGCCGCGTAGGCCTTCAGGCCGAGGCCCAGGGTGTCCTCCACGGTGTTATCCTGAATGAGCAGCGAGAGCTGCATGGCATCGTTGGCGATTTCGCGGGTGGTGGCTTCTTTCAGAATATCCAGATGGCTTTGCGCTAGTTTAAAATCACCCGCATAATAGCTCAGGCGGGCGTTGCGCAGCTTGGCCTCGTAGCCCAGCGGCGAATCCTTGTGCGATTTCTCAACCTGCGAATACAGCAGCGTGGCCTCCCAGGGCTCCCCTTTCAGCAGGTAGAGGTCGGCCTGGGTCACTTTGGCCTCGTCCACCACCTCGTCGCTGGCGCGGGGCATGTCAATGACCTGCTGGAGCAGGGCCATGGCCGTGGGCCGGTCATTCAGCTGAAAGGCGTAAAGGTTGGCCAGGTTGCGGAGCACGGGGGCCGTGTCGGGCGTGCGGCCCAGCTCGGCCAGCAGCTGCTCGTAGTCGGCCACCAGGGCGCGCACTTTGGCCATATCCACGGGGTAGGTGTCGCGTACCTGCGCCTCGCGGGCTTGCAGCAGCCGCTGGCGGGCCACGTTGCCGTAGGGGCCGCTGCGGTACTCTTTGGCCACGTAGGCAAAGCCGTCGATGGCGCTTTCGTAGTCCTTGTTGAACTGCGCGATGGCGGCCAGCTCCATCACCCGGCGGCCGTCGCCGTGGCTGCGCCGGTCGAGTGCCCGCGCCTGCACCAGCGCCCCACCGAAGTCGTGCCGCTGCACCTGGAGCCACAGTAGCAGCTCGCTGTACGAGGCCTGCTCGGGGTGCTGCTGGGTGGCGGCAATCAGCAGCTTTTCCAGCGCATCGAAGTCTTTTTCCTCGTGCAGGGCATTTTGCAGCATGTTGCGCACAAAGGGCAGCTGCTGCTCGTCCTGGGCCACGAGGCGCAGGGTTTCGGCCAATACCTGGGGCTGGTTCTGGCTTTGGGTGTAAAGCTGAATGAGCTGGGGCGCGTACTCGGTGTCGTTTTTGGACAGGACGCGGCCGCGCAGGTAGGTGCGCTCGGCCCAGGCCGGCAACTCGCGGCGACCAAATTCGACGGCCACGGGCAGCACCTGCGCGGGCGAGAGCTGGTTCAGCACTTTCTGCCACTGCTTCTCGGCAGCCGGGGCATCGGCGGCGGCGGCGTACACCCCACCCAGCGCCACGCCCAGGGTGGCATCGTCGGGGCGCAGCTTCACGGCCTTTTTGGCCAGCTTCTCGGCTTCCTTGTAGCGTTTCAGGGCCTCCAGCGCATTCAGGTACACCGGAAACACCGCCTGGCTGGTTTGCTCGGCCAGGGGCAGCTTATCAAACAGAAAAACCACTTTCTCGTGCTCGCCGCGCCGGGCATAGTCCTGGGCCAGGGCAGTGCCGCTCGCCGGGGCCCACCCTTTCTGGGGCTGCGCCAGGGCTGGCATGGCAAAACACAGGGCGGCTCCCAACAGCAAATAGCGCATAAGACTTTAAATCAAGCTGATTACAGGCCTACAACGCCGGAGTAAAGCCTCTTTGTTCACCACCCGATTTTTAGGCAGCAAACGAATAGATGGGGGTTTCGGCGTAGCGCACCGGCGCGGCCACCTGCCCGTGGGCAATTTGCAGCAGCCGCTCCGTGGTTTCGGCCGAGAATAACTGTTCGCCGGTCAGCTTATTCACCTGGGCCGGCACGTTTTCGACCACCACCACCCGCGTTCCTACCTGCACGATGTACGTCACCTGCGCCGGCTCCAGCAGGGCTTGTTCGTGAGCGAAGAATTCTGCTGCGTCTGTCATGGCTTTTTTCTTTGAGTGAAACCGGGCTGCCATTCCGCTAGGTCGGGCTCGTACACCGTGATTATTTTGATGAGCGGCCGTTGCGGATAGCTGCATACGATATGCAGCGGCCGGTTGCCGAGCGTGTAGCCAAAAATAAGACAACTGGGACCATATCGGTCATCCGGATATTCTTCCAACACCTGGGCGCTCGCAAACACTTCCCGAACCTCGACGGTCGCAATACCCCGCTGCGCCATCCGGACGACAGCGTGGTCGGCATATTGCAACGCATTCGCGGCTCCCTTGGTCCGCAATTCCGAGAGTTCCAGCAGCGTCATAAAACTATTCCTTATTTTCTGCTTGGCTACAAAAAAAGTAGGGCTTCCGCACCAAATATCAGGCATTTTGCAGTAGTCGCCGGAGGTAGTCATTGTCGTAGGCCGCTTGTTTACGCTTGCGTTTGAGGCTGATGGC
>JAYULN010000472.1:0-3883 GCA_043763525.1 Hymenobacter sp. | reverse complement strand
GTTCGCGTCCCCGCGCCAGGAGAGCCGCCCGAACGGCACGGGGACGCGAACGACACCGTTCACGCTACGCCCCCAGCGGCGCTTAAACCAAGGCACCGCGTAACAGCAGTTAATTTAACACTTCGCGAGCCTTTGCGGTCAGATGTTCGGCTTACCACGCTTAATAAACTGGCCGTAGCCTTTCGCTACCTTGGCTTCTCCGGCATCTACAGCCACTTTGCCGCGTAGCAGCACGGTATCAATCCTGCCGATAAGCTCCCAGCCTTCGTAGGCCGAATAGTCGCAATTCATGTGGTGGGTATCGGCCGAAATGGTGTGTTTTTTAGTGGGGTCGAATACCACTAAATCTGCATCAGCCCCGATACTAATGGTGCCTTTGCGCGGGAACACACCGAAGATTTTCGCGGCGTTGGTGGAAGTTATTTCTACGAATTTCTGAAGCGTGATTTTGCCTTTGGTCACGCCTTCCGAAAATAGCAGTTCCATGCGGTGCTCCACGGCAGGGTGCCCGTTCGGAATTTTCGAGAAGTCGTCCTTGCCCAGCAGCTTCTGCTCCCACATAAAGGGGCAATGGTCGGTACCCACCACATTCACCAGGCCTTGATTTATCCCGGCCCAGAGCGTGGCCTGGTCTTTTTTCTCCCGTAGTGGCGGCGACATCACCACTTTCGCGCCATTGGCTTCGTCTTCGTACAGGGAGGCATCGAGCACCAGGTACTGAATGCAGGTTTCGACCAGCACGCGCTGGTTGCGCTCGGTAGCGCGGCGCACCTGGTTGAGGGCCCCCTCGCAGGTGAGATGCACGATGTAGGCATTCACGCCGGTGTAGTTGGCAATGTCGGTGAAACGACCCGATGCCTCTGCCTCCGTCACTTCGGGTTGCGAGAGGTAGTGGTAGAGCGGCGAAAGTTTGCCCTGGGCCCGGTGCTGGGCAATGAGCGTGTCAATCATGTCGCCGTTGGTGGCGTGGGCTGTCACGAGGCCGCCGTGCTTTTTCACTTCCTGCATCAGGCCCACCATCTGCGCGTCGTCAATCATGAGCGCGCCCTTGTAGGCCATGAAGGTTTTGAAGGAGGTGATGCCCTCGGCAATCATGTCCTTAATTTCCTCCTTGGTGTTCGGGTTGAAATCCGTCACGGCCATGTGGAAGCTGTAGTCGCCCACGGCGTTGCCGGTGGCGCGGCCGCTCCACTCGTCGAAGGCCGACCGCAGCGAGCTGCCCTGCTTTTGCAGAATAAAGTCGATGACGGTGGTGGTGCCGCCGTGCAGGGCGGCGCGGGTGCCGGTTTCGTAAGTATCGCTGCTGAAAGTGCCCATAAAGGGCATTTCGAGGTGAACGTGCGGGTCGATGCCGCCGGGCACGATGAGCTTGCCGGTGCAGTCGATAACCTCCGCACCCTCAGCCGACAGGTTGCGGCCGAGGGAGGCGATGGTTTCGCCTTCAATCAGAATATCGCAGAAGGCATCCGAATCGGCGGTAACGACGCGGCCGTTTTTGAGGAGGATGGACATGGAGATTAATTAAAAATTAAAAATGAAGAATGAAGAATGAAAAATTATACGTCGGGAAATATGAGGCACTGCGTGTGCAACAAGGCAGGAATTCCCATTTTTAATTTTTAATTCTCAATTTTTAACTGCTGTTACGCCGTGCCGTGCCTTGGTTTAAGCGCCGCTGGGGGCGTAGCGCGAACTTTATAGTTCGCGTCCCCGTGCCGTTCAGGCGGCTTTCCTGGCGCGAGGACGCGAACCACACCGTTCGCGCTACAACCGGCCGCGTAACAACAGTTTTTAATTAACATACCTATCCGCAATTTCCAGCGCCTCGGAAATAATTGCCAAACCCTCATCAATTTCCTCCTTCGTAATCGTGAGCGGGGGGCAGATGAAAATGTAGCTCCAGCGCACAAACGTGTACATGCCCAGCTCGCGGATTTTGGCGGCTACCTGGTTCATGATGGCCATCTGGTCGTTGGTGGCATTCCAGGGGGCCATGGGCTCCTTGGTGGCGCGGTTTTTCACCAGTTCCAGGCAGCCGAAGAGGCCGGTATTGCGCCAGTCGCCGATGCTGGGGTGGTGGCGCATGAGCTGGGCCACCTGCTGGTCCATGTACTCGCCCATCTCAATGGTGTTTTCGATGAGGTTATCCGATTCGTAAATATCGAGCACGGCCACGGCGGCGGCGCAGGATACCGGGTGCGCTGAGTAAGTGAGTCCCAGCGGCAGCGGCTTGTCGTCGAAGGACTTGGCGATTTTCTCGTCCACCATCACCGCGCCCAGGGGCAGGTAGCCGGCCGTGATGCCCTTGGCCATGCACATGATGTCGATTTTGACATTGTGGTGGTCGGAGCCGAACCACTTGCCGGTGCGGCCGAAGCCCGACATCACCTCATCGGCAATGAGCAGGATGCCGTACTTATCGCAGATTTCGCGAACGCGCGTCCAGTACGTGGGCGGGTACTTGATGCAGCCCGACGTGCCCGACTCGCCTTCCATAATAATGGCGGCCACGCTGCCGGGGTTTTCGTAGCCGATGATGCGCTCCATGGCCGCAGCGGCACGCTCGGCGCACTGCTCGGGCGAGTTGGAGTACCAGGGGCAGCGGTAGGAATACGGGTTTTCGACGTGAATAACCCCCGGCATGGCCTGGCTGTCGACGGCGAACTTGCGCGGGTCGCCGCCCGCGCTCATGGCCCCGTACGAAGCGCCGTGGAACGACTGGTACAGCGTCACAATCTTGTGGCGGCCGGTGTACACCCGCGCCAGCTTGATGGCATTTTCGATGGCCTCGGCCCCGCCGAGCGTGAAAAACGCCTTGGTGAGGTTGGGCGCGGTGATTTCAGCCAGTTTCTTGCCAAGGTCGCCGCGGGCCTTGGTAATCATGCCGGGGTACACGTAGCTAAGCTCGCGCATCTGGGCGGCCACGGCCTCGGTCACGCGCTGGTCGCCGTGGCCAATGTTAACATTCATCAGCTGGGCCGAGAAGTCGAGGTAGCGCTTGCCGTCGCGGTCGTACACGTACACGCCTTCGGCGCGCTCGGCGTTGATGGGGTTCAGGCCCGTTTGCTTCGACCACGAGAACAGCGTGTGGTCGAGGTTGTCGTGCAGGATTTGGGTTGGGTCGGGGGCGAGGGTGGTTTCCATGATGTGCTGACGTTCACCTCACCCCCTAGCCCCCTTTCCGAAAAGGAGAGGGGAACTAGTTTCTAGCTCTAGGCCAGGAAAATGGAATAAGGACTGTTGTTAAATTTTTAGAAAGCTAATATTAGAAACTCGTCCTCCCTCTTCTTTTCGGAGAAGGGGCTATGCCCCATAGGGGTCTCGTGAGGCGAACATTCGACCGAACCTAGAGCGGTTCTCAAGTTGCTGTAGGGGATGTAGCGACGCGAGCCTTCGCGTCTCGGCGTTGAACGACAATCGTTAACCGGCGCGAACGAGAGACACGAAGGGGCGCGTCGCTACATCCCGTACCGCTACCTGAAAGTTGCGCTAGCTCATCCAGTTCACCCGCGACTCGGGGTTCCATTTTGTCGTGGTCTTTTTCAGCTGCGTCCAGAACTCAATCGAGCTTTCCCCCGTGATATCACAAGCGCCGAATTTCGAATCACCCCAGCCCCCGAAAGAAAACGGCTCCCTCGGCACGGGCACGCCGATGTTCACGCCAATCATGCCGGCCTGGGCGTGGTCCATGACGTAGCGGGCGCTGCTGCCGCTGCTGGTGAACACCGCGGCGGCATTGCCGTAGGGGTTGGCATTTTCGATGGCCAGGGCTTCGTCGAGGGTGTTGGTGCGCATGATGGCGAGCACCGGGCCGAAGACTTCTTCCTGAGCAATACGCATGTCGGGAGTCACGAAGTCGATGACCGTGGCCCCCACGTAGTAG
>JAYULN010000471.1:0-3885 GCA_043763525.1 Hymenobacter sp. | reverse complement strand
TCGGCCCCAACGACTTCGACTCCATGTACGAAGTCGTCACGCGCCGCTACCGCCGCCTCGTCGATGAAGGGGCCAGCCTCCCCCAGCTCGTCATCGTCGATGGCGGCAAAGGCCAGCTCAGCATGGCCGTCAAGGCTCTGAAAGACCTCAACCTCTGGGGTCAGATTCCCGTCATCGGCATTGCCAAACGACTGGAGGAAATCTACGTGCCCAACGACCCGCTGCCGCTCTACATCGACAAAAAGAGCGAATCCCTGCGCCTCATCCAGCGCATGCGCGACGAAGTTCACCGCTTCGGCATCACCTTCCACCGCTCCCGCCGCGATGCCGCCACCCTCAAAACCGAGCTAACCGATGTCAAAGGCCTCGGCCCCGTCACCGCCGACAAGCTCCTCAACAAATTCAAGTCCGTCAAGAAAATCCGCGAGCTTTCTGAAGCTGAGCTAATTGCCGAGGTCGGCCAGTCCAAAGCTAAAATCCTGCAATCCTACTTCGTCCAAAACGAAGCCCCCGCCCACCCCATGCCCCCGCGCCAACTCCCCGCATAGAATAGGAACCAACCACAACAAAAAAGCCACCGCATAACTGCGGTGGCTTTTTTGCTAAAAAATTCGGTCTACAAAATCCGTGTAATCCGTTTAAATCCGAGCTAATCCGTGGTCTAAAAAGACCACAGGTTGTACTCGTACTCAATCAAATCAGCCGAGGTCTGCTGAGCAGCCAGGATGCCCTGCTGGGCACCACCATAAATATCGTCCAGGCGGCTATCGCCAGCATTCGACACCTTGGTGATGTACGAGTTGAACAACCACAGCTCAAAGGCATCGGCCAGGTTCTTGTGCTGCGCATCGTTCTCCGCATTGAACCAGATGGCGTTTTGCGGATTGTTACGGAACACCTTCACCAAGTCGCTGTACTTGAATGTACCAATCGGCTTCTCAATACCCGACACGTTCGAGGGCAGCGTAGAAGGAACCAGCAGGGTAATGGACTTGATGTCGTGATACATTCTCGACCGTTTCTTGTCGAAAATCATATCCTCCTTCAATTCCATTTCATACAAGTCCTTGTAGCGGTACTCGTTGCCAGCCGGTGCGGCTTTCGGCGCAGCCGCCGGGGCAGCAGCTACCATAATGACCTTGCCTTTTTTGTCCTTCATTGGCTTGCCAGCGGCATCCAGTTTAGGTACTTTTTTCACGGCAGCTTTCGCGCCCTTTTTAGGAGCCGGAGCACCCCAATCGTCGCCGCCACCGCCCAAGTCCTTTTCGCTGAAGCCAGCGGCCTTTTCTTCGGCGCTCAACTCCACTTTCTGGTCCTGGAACGACATGTTGCCGGACACTTCCTGCGGGTTGAACGTCGACGTCAGCGAGTCGTTCTTATAAGCCTGTAGTTCACCACGCTTTACAGCCTCAATGATGGCGCGGCTGATTTCCTTGCCCTCCGAAAACATTGGCTTGTTCTGCTTCTCACGCAGGTCCACCTGACGCCAGATGCTCTTGCGAAACATTTGGTCCGACAGCGGAATAGGACGGCGTGAGCCAGTACTGTTCGCCGTGGTGGCTTGCTCCTGAGCCGAAGCAGTCAGCGACAACGACAACGCTGCCGCAACAGCAGCCAGAGTGTGGATAGATTTCATAACGGGCAAAAGCAAATTGGCTTTAAGATAGTTCGCTAACGTGGCCAGGCCACAAATATTACAACAGGGGAATATTGAATGTGCGCGATACGCTCACTGGCTCGATGTTGCCCTGGAAGTTCTGGCGCTGCACATCCTTCACTTCGATGTACAAACGGTCGCCTTCGCGGTAGGCATTCACTACATCGCTCAGGTCGGCAGTGGGGCCGCTGATGGTTTTGGTCGGGATGGCCGGGCGCTTGCCGCGCACCAGCGTCACCTCATAGCGCGAAACACGGAAGCGGGCATCATCGGGCAGGAAGGTAGCAAAGCCAGCATCCGGAATAGCCTTCAGCGTCAGCGAACGGATGGCAGTGCCAGGAGTGCCCTGCTTGTCGTTAACGGCACGGCCACCAGCGAATGCTTCGATGGTCGGCTTGGGAATCGGACGCACCTGGAAAGTTTGCGAGCCAATGGCGTTGCCGCCGCTGCTTACGTTCAGGGTTACTTCCCGCGAGTTCGGCACTAGCGTAACATCACCCACCTTGGCACCGGCCATGGCCGAAGCGCCCGAAGCCGAGAAGCTGGGCTTGTACTGTGCGCCCAGCGCGGGCACCGATACGTTCAGCTTGTTGCCGCACTTGAAGTACAATGCCTGCACCGAAGCCGACTGAATCTGCATCACCGGCTTGGTGATAGTGTAAGGCACCTTCACGGTGAAGGTAGTATCGCGGCCGTTCTGGTTGAAACGGATGGTACCGCTCCACGAAGCCTTGGCATTGCCGGAAGCATCGAAGCTACCCGGACGGGCAGTGAACTCCACTTTGCCGTGGCCATCAGGACCAACCGACAGCGGCCCACCATTCAACGTCATGCGCGGGCTGATGCTGGTAGCCGAAGCCGTCAGGAAGAGCTCAGCTTTGTACTTGGTACCAGCGGCTACCGTGTTCGACTCAGCACTGGCGAAAGCGCCAATTTTATCGAATACGATGGTTTTGGCACCTACTTTCTCCGCCTGCTTCTGCAAGGCATCGGCTTCGTACTTCAGCACCTCAGTTTCCTTCTGACTCAAAACAGCCAAAGCAGCTACCAAAGGCGTGTTCTCAAAGTTCAATTCCGCGAAGTCTTTGTTGCGCTGGTCATGCGTGGTCGTTTCCTTGGAATTGGCAATACGCGGGTCGTCCTTGCCATCCAGTGCCAACGGCGTTGCCCCTGGAACATATTGCTGAATAAAAGTCGAATAATTGTTCAACTCCTGCTTGAGCGGATACGCCAAGCCGTTCTTCTTGCCACCAATCATCGCCGGCATTACCTTGTTGTCAGCGCTGGGGTCTTTGTATTCCGTTGCGCCCTGAGCGTTGCCAGTCGCAACCACCAGTTTGTCACGCACATCGCGCAAGTAGGCAACCATTGCCTTGGTTTTTGCACGAATTTCCTCGCTTTGTTTGAGCACGTTCAGGTCGCGTGCTTGATTTTGGTTCTTCACCACGGCCGCCTGAATGCCCTTAACCGTTCCTTCGGCCGCAACCGAAGTTTTGTTGTTGACACCTAGTAAGCTGTCGTCGATGAACTTGAACTTCAGCAGAATCGCTGAGTTCACTTGGAGCGCCAGAAGAGCCGTTAGCACGAGGTACATCATGCCAATCATCTTCTGCCGCGGGGTTTCTTTTCCGCCTGCCATTATCTGTTTCCGCTAAAATTGGATGAGAACTAACTAAATGCTGCTTAGCCTAAATAGACTAGGCTTGGGCAGGAGCCCGCATGGCATTCAGCATGTTGCCGTACACTCGGTTCAGCGATGTCAGGTTGCCGGTCAGGTCGGCTACTTGCTTCTGGAATTGCTCGGTGTCTTTGCCAGCCTGAGTCATGTTGCTCATAGCCTGGCTCAAAGTACCGTAGAACTGGTTCATGGACTTCAGGTGCGTGTTGGCATCCTGCAATTCCATTTCATACACGGCATTCAGCGCGCCCAGGTTTTTGGTCACGTTTTGCACCTGCATGTGATACTCTTTAGCATCCGAGGTAGCGTTCGACATGGCCGTGATGGCCTCCACCGTATTGCCGTAGGCTACGTTGATTTTGTCGAGCGAATCGGCAGCCGAGCGCACTTTCTTGGTGTACTCATCGGTTACGTTAGTAGCCTCACCGAGCTGCGACATCTGCGCGGTAGTGGTGCTGAGGCGGTTCAGGCCCTGGCCCAGGCTGGTGAGGGCCTCCGGCGTTACATTAGCATTCTTCAACATATCGTCGAGCTTCATCGTCAAGCCCTT
>JAYULN010000470.1:0-9855 GCA_043763525.1 Hymenobacter sp. | reverse complement strand
TAAGCGCGGTAATTAGCCGGGGGTAATGGATGCGAACAACCCGCAAGCACAAGAGCCATGATAAGTAGCGCAAACCGAAATGGAAAGAGGGAAAGCATTTAGCGTAATGTAGTGGGATGCTGCCGGTCGTATTGAGCATTCAGGCCTTTGAGCACATCACTGGTGATGTCCGTGCCGTCGGCAGCGTACACGATGTTGCCTGACTCGGTAGCTCCGAGGATGAATGTGTAACCTTTCTCTTTGCCGTACTGCTTGATGTAAGCGTTTACTTCATCGAGCACCGCCTTGGTCAAACGTTGGTTTTCCTGCTGCGCCTGCTGCTGAATAGCATCGCGGTAACGAGCGAGTTGTTGCTCTTTGGCATCCCGAGTCGCAACTGGGATTGCTCCTAGGGCTTCCTGTGCGGCACTTAGTGAGTCAATCCTCTGCTGCCAAATTTTGGCTTTGGCTTGGAATGCGTCATGTTGGGCGGTTGCACCGTGGTAGCCTTGCAACAGCTTGTTGGGGTTGACGTAGTAAGTAGATATACTTTTACACCCGAACAATAATACTTGAATTATTAAAATCGAGATACTCTTTGAATGGTGCATGTTTTAGTTGTTAACTTAAAATAATTCTACAATTCCTGCTTAGTTATTTTTCCGTATTTGTTTATATATACTTTGGTTTGTGTTGGACTATACATTCTTGAGCTGTTTCTTAATAATAGACCGTCTTTTCTGATTAATGCGTTAAAGTCGCGCTTCAATTTATCTGAATTAAAAGGGTTTTGGTTGGGGAAGAAAAATACCACCCAGTTTCTTCCTTGTTTCGTGTATGCAAATGGTTTGTTGTCAAAGTAAAACGGGTTCGTTTTAGTGTTTGATATGATGTACCATGTGGTCGAATCTGTTTGGCCGATTTCCACAGTAATGACAGTTTTATTTATATCCAAATGATTACTTGCCTTATAATTGCATATTTCTTTA
This sequence comes from Hymenobacter sp., assembly GCA_043763525.1. Taxonomy (GTDB): domain Bacteria; phylum Bacteroidota; class Bacteroidia; order Cytophagales; family Hymenobacteraceae; genus Hymenobacter. Next base: position 8,887 of record JAYULN010000470.1, on the reverse strand, counting down.
ATTAAGACTGAATCTGATATGCAAGCTACAGGTAACTCAGCAATATTAACTAAGGCTGAGTTATCTGTTGAACATGCTGCAATAAAGAGGGAAGAGCAGATGACAATTTTATTTATCATTGTTATCGTGGAAATAATGTGGGATACTTTTTGCCGAGTTGAGGTAAAATAGGAGTATTTGGACTTACCATATACAGCATATTGTTTAGGAGTATATAGCCCGGGATTTTAGCCTTTTTGAAAAAATCTTCATCATCACGAGATGGAAATGAAGTTCTAAAGTGAGTATGTACACCAGCAAGCACCTTGAAAACACGACCATTGCCATCTCGGATGGTTTTGGTGTTATTATCATAGTTGATTGTCGGGTCGGATTCATTAATGGTATTTTGGACCCAAGGAAGTACAAGTACACCTTGTCGACCATCTTTGGCATCTGATACTAAATATGAAAACACTTCTTGCTTTTTGCTCAATTGCATGTAATCATAAGCTTCTCCCTCTCTCTTTTTGTCAAAAAAATGAAATTGCATTGACGCTGGAATACCAGGAATTTGCCTTTGGTTGCCTTGAATACTACCAGTTTCATGGGTTCTCATAGCACTCATTCCCGCGCCCATACCAGCTTGAAAAACGTAAGATGTAGCACCGGCAGCAACTCTTCCTAAGCTTGCTCCAAGCGTACTAAGGGCACTATTCCCCATAAAACCGACTATTTGGCTTCCCCGGTATAGCGTGTTGCTGTTAGTAACAAAAGCTTTAACATAAGACCATAAATTTGGTCCAGGGATAAAACCTCCATCTGGGTCTACACTAGATACTGGGTTGTTTCCAATGCCAACATATGGTGAACTAAATTGCCCTTCTGGGTCATAACTAGTCCAACGTCCGATGCGAGAGTTATACATTCGCAATTCAAAGCTTTCAAACCCTGTTTCGCCATCTTTCTCAGCAAACTGCCCCTGGTAGCCATAGCGGTAGCGCTTGTTGCCCACCGCGTAGTTAAGACCCACCAGCGGCGAGCCGTAGGCGTACTGGTGCTGCTCCTGCACAATCATACCCCCGGTCTGCTCCACCGTCAGGTCATCGAAATGGGTGTAGCCACTGGTTTCGACGGTGCCCACGCTGAGCGTGAGGGTGCCATTTTTGCGTGCTTTTATTCCCACCCGCGTTAGCCGCCAGAAGCTGGCCAGCGGCACCAGCTCCTGGGTTTGGTCTACCGTGCCGTCTTCATATTCCAGGCGGCAGCGCACCCAGGCCGAGGCCGCGGGCAGCGGGTCGCCGATTTGGGTGAGTGCGGCGGCGTGGGGCGTGCCCAGCACGTAGCCGATGCCCACGCTCACGCGACTGAACAGCCGGCCCAGAGCCGTGTTGCCCGACTGCGGCTGCGGGCCTTCGGCCAAGACCGGTGCCGGCTGGGAGGCCGCGCCACCGAGCACGAGCAATGGCTTGATGCCGACGCGTTGATTCTGCCCGGGCATGGAGGTGCCCCCCGTGCCAAAGCCCTGGGTAATCAGGCTCCAGGCGGAGAAAGTGACGGTATCGCCCTGGGTGACCGACAGCGTGCGGGTCATCTGCGCGGGGGTGGCGCGTCCGTCGAGGCGCGCGACGTAGTCCGGGCTGTGGGCAGCCGGACTGTACGCCCGGTAGGTGTCCTCATACGAGAAGGCCGTGTTGTCCTGCGGCTCGCTCAGTTCCAGCCGCCGGGTAACGGTGGTGGTGGTGGGCCGGTGGAACACCACGCGGGCATCGCCCAGGTGGTCGGTCAGCTCGTAGCGGGCATCGTCGGTGCCCGTAGTGGTGCCGTCATCGAGGTGCGTAAGCACACCAACCCGACCAGAGCCATAGAGCGGCACCTCCACGCGCGTGGGCGTGTAACGGTTGCCGTAGTTGCTTTCGTACACGGCGAGTACGTTGCCGGCTATGTCCCGTACGTAAGTCGTGGTGTTGGTAACGTCGCCGTTGTCGTCGTGATTGACTTTAGTGCTGCGAAATCCTTTGTCGTCGTACGTGAAGGTGACAATGGCGTATTGACTGGTTGTGCTCTTGTACACGCCGGTGACTTTGCCCGTCACGTCATATTTCAAGTAGCGGTTCTGGCCTCCTTCGCCCTCGCGCGTCATCTGGCCCAATACGTCGTAGTCGTAGTCCAATACCGTCGTCCCACTGGGGCTTCCGCCGCCATGCACCGCGCTCAAGCGGTTTGTTCCGGGCGTATATTCATAGCTGAAATTATCTGTTACCGCGCCCAACTTGTCGGTACGGCGCAGGCTTTGAATATTGCCATTGGGGTCGTAATCCAGCCCGCCTTCGGCGTAGGGCTTGGTTGGCGCGGCATCGAAGTGGTAGTAGGCCCCGGAGTTGTTGAGCTTGCCGTAAGTCGACTGCGCAAGCTGGCTCTTGGTGTCGTACTGGTAGACCATCTGGTGCCGGTCGGGCGACGCGGTGGTGCGCCACGAGGCCGCCCGGATACTCCCATCGTAGCGGAAGGGGTTGCTCGTGCTGCTCAGACCCGTGGGATTGATGGCCGCCTGGGCGCTGCTCGCGTAGTCGCCATTAAAATAATCCAGCGTCAGAGCAAACAGGTCTTTGGGAACATTATTGTGGGCGGGGGAGTCGCCGCCGGGGTCAAGCGCCTGATTGACGTGGTTGATACTTTTCAGCCAGCCTTGCAGGGTATAGAGATAGTCAATGCCTTGGAGGCGATTGGCCAGTTCCACACGCTTGAGCGGGCCGTGCAGGTAGTAAAAGTACTTCGCTTGCAGGGTGCGTTCGGTTCCATCGGTGCTGGTATACACCTTGTAAAGACGCTGGGCCTGGTCGTACTCATAATAGTGATGGAAGGCATCGGGCTGGCCGTGCTGGTAAGCAACCTCCAGCACGTTGCCGGCGAAATCGTATTTGTAATCAAGGGCCTTGTGGCCCAACCGAGCGATGTCCTGCACTACCCATATCACGCGCCCCAATTCGTCGTAGCTGTACCAGGTCGTGACGTTATCATTTTGGGTTTTAGATACCGCGCCCGAGGTGAATTCCTGCGTGCGGCCATCAATGGTCGCGGCCTCGTCGTACGTAACAAAATTGCGTTGGGCACAACCAGAGGCAACCAACGAATTGGTAGGGGTCCGCTCTTCCAGTAGGTTGAGGACACTCGTGCTCGTGGGCACTGGCTCCCGAACCACTTCGAGGTAATCAAAGTTGACGTATCCTTCGCGGTTTGAGCCGCTGTTACTCTGGTCTTGCTGGAACAGAATACGGTTGGCTCCCTGCGTCAGCGTCAGTTCAACCGTCTGGGTATCCCACCGTCCCCAGGAATTGGTGGCCGGAAACGTGACGTGGTAGAGATAGCCAGCACCTGTAGTCTGCGCATTCTGTAGGTAGAGCGGCAACGTCCGGTTCACGAAGGCCTGGTCCCCGGCGGCATAGCGTAGGCGCACCAGATAGGTTCCAGCGGCAGGAGCTGTTACATTGAACGCTAAGAAGGCCCCCGGTTGGTTGAAACCCCCTACCAGCCCACTTCCGTGAAAACCGGTGGGGCTGGTAAGTACCTGGGTTCCGCCGCCCCGGTCCGAGCTGGCCTCGGCCTCGTAAATCGTCGAAAGGGGCAATTGGCTCTGAAACGTCGGACCCGTCGCCCCCACCGGGGTATACTCCCCCGATTCGACTACCCGGCCCACGGCATCGTAGTTGGAATAGGAAAAGCGACCCGCAGGCCGCTGCAACGCACTTTGAGAAAAACGGATGCGCCCATCGTGGGCGTACACGTACTCGGTGCGGCCCTCTTCGGTGCTTTCCGTAGCAAGCAGGCGATTGCTGCTGTCGTAAAAATTGCGGGTTACAAATTGCGGTAGGTCGGTGTCGGGGAGACGCGCCAATACGACATCGTCAAATTTCAGCCATTGCCCCAACGGCGATACGGAATAAAACCCAATGGTGCATTGGCCATTGGTCACGGGGATGCCGCTCACCTCAACCAGCCGCCAATCGTACCAATCCTGTTGACCAGCAGCGTTCACGTTCGCCCACCGCTGGGCCGCGCCCGACCCGTAATTTTCAGCTATCATCCGGGCCACGTTCTGGCCCCCGGTGCTTTTTATCCAAGCCCGAAAGGTATAAATTCCGTTGGGCAGGTTAGTAACGGTCTGGGTTGTGTTGGCCGAATAGGTTGACGGCGCGCTGGCATCTACCGGTCGCCACTGGCACCCGTAGAAGCTGCCCCCGTGCGTGGATGGTCCCGTTTCCGAGTAGCTGGCACTGGCGGTGCCCTGAAAACTCCAGGCGCTGGGAGGCGTGGTCTGTACGAGGTCCTGCTCAAAGCCGGGGTTGCGCAACACGTTGGAACCAGACAGCCCGTTGGGTGCCACGGTGGCGACAACGCGCCCCGCATCGTCGTAGTATGTATAACTGAAGTTTCCGTACTCGGCGTCGTACGAAAACCATTGGGTCTGCTGATTCGCAGCCGTGCTTGGCAGCGAGATAAGGCGGTAAAATCCGGGCTGCAAAAAGACGGAGGCGGATTGGGTCGGACTGGGGTTCCCGGGGTTAACTGCGACGTCGGCACTGTCCTGCGGCATGTTGCTGGTCGGCAAGCGGACTCCGCCGGTTCCGTTGATGTTTTTGACCCGTACTTGTCCCCCCAAGGTAAACCGCAGCTCGTGTTCCCCCGCGGCCGGGATGTGAATGTCCAGGAAGCGTGGGGCTGTTTCATCTGTCGCCGAAGTCGGGTTGGTGCTGATAAAGCCGGCAACTTGCGTGGGCGGAAACTGCGGACCCGTCAAACAAGTGACTAGTGCCTGCCCTTCTTTGTTGGTCACGGCCACGCTTTCGCGGCCGTCGGCGTCGATGCTCACCGACTTGGTCCCTTGCCGTTGCAGCGAAACCATGTTGTTGCTGCCGGGCACAAAATGGTGCCGCAGACTGAGGTAGTGGTCGAACTCTTTGAGCAGCGGCACTTCCCAACCGCGGCCCTCGTGCCCGGAGCCCATGCGAAAGGCATCGCCGGGGCCGGCCACCCGTCGGGAGCCGCCCAACGGGCCTTCGGAAGGTTCATTCAGGCTGTAAGGATTCGTCGTGATGGGCGTGAGCGGCTCTAATGTATTGTTCGTGCTGAAGTAAAAACCCAACGTTCCAGGCGACTGCGTGTCCAGCGCATCCGGGTTACTTGCTTTCGTTCCCTCAAAGTTGATAGGGGCATATTGCTTGACGGGTTGACCGGTCACCGTCACGGCAGCAAACTTCTCTTTGTAAGCGAAGGCCTGGTTATCGATGGGAGCCGCCAGGGTTTGCAGCACGGGTTGCCCCCCGCTGCTGTAAATGGTCTGACTAGCGAACACGTGCGGATTGGCCCGGCTGCGGGCCTGGGCCTGCGTGGCACGCCCCAGGCCATCGGTAAATTGCTTGCTCTCCGAGAGCACATTGGCCGCGTTGTTGCCAACGCCGTCATAGGTGCGCTCCACCGTCCAGTTACGGTCAAGATTGGCCGCTGGTTGGCTGGGGGGCAGGTAAGTATTGTCTGCGGTTAGCACGAGGTTTGTCGTCTGTGTCCACAGCGTTAGGTTGCCTACCCACATGTTATTTACCTGACAAGCATAACGCCCCGCATCGCTCATCGTGGGCGAGCCAATGCGAAACACGGCAGAAGTAGCACCGCTAATGGGCTGCCAGGAGTTGCTCGTGTTTTTTTTGCACCATTGATACGTATTGTGCGCGCCTGACATAGAGCACGTAATGACAATCGGCTCGGCTATGCTCTGCGTTTCCGCAACTTCCCCCGTTGGCATCGTTTGCCCTTGGTAATCGAAATAGGAAGGCCTAAAGGAATTGGCACTTTGTGCGTTCGCTTCCAGCGGCCCAAATCCAATGGCATTATAGCTAACATCTACTGCCAAGTTGCCTACCGATGGAGCCGGGCTAAAATCCGGGGTGGTAGTTAGGGCATTATGTCCTGCTGCGAAGAGTTGGAGATTGGGAATTGCGGCTAATTGCTGTGGCAGAGCACCCGACAGGTTATTATCGCCGATAGCCAAGTATATCAAGCTTGGGCAAGCGCCAAATTCGACGGGCACAAGCCCACTGAATTGATTATGAGAGGCGTTAAATTCTTCTAACTGACTCAAGTTAGCTAGCGTGACGGGAAGCGTGCCGGTGAAAGCGTTCTGACCGATATCTAGTGCCATCAATTTATCCCACCTGCCTTGATAGAATTCGGGCAATGTTCCCGCAAATTGATTATTAGCAACGCGGATTTGTTCTATTTTTGAACACGTACGCAACTGTTCCAGGATGTCCCCGGTGAGTTTATTGCTGCTGACATTAAAATAAACCAGGTCGGTCAATGCCGCAATGCTGCCGGGGGTGTTGCCGGAAAATTGATTGCTAGATACGTCCACATAGGTTAGGCGGGGTAGGCGCTCGAAGTCGGGCAATCCGCCAGCCAAGTCATTGTCTGGAACGGATAGAATCCGTAGACTGGAAAGCAAAGCTAATTCTTCGGGTAACTTACCCTTAAGCTGGTCATAAGGCAGTTCTATCCCAATAACATCACCATCTTCAACTGTGATACCATACCATTTGGCAAAATCATCCGCCGTACTGCCCTTTCCCCAGTTATCGCTTCGTCCCCATTGGTCGCCATTAGCACTTATGTATAATGCCATCAGGGCCTTATATTCTAAATCATCTGACACATGGCCGTTTCCTACCACTACGCCACCGTGGCCCGTTGGCAGTACAATGACTCCTTGCGCGTAGCCAAGCGCAGGCAGGAGAAGCACTAATAGGAAAGCAATCGCTCTGGTACACTTGCCAATTAAAACCAAAAAGTAGTGTTTCGACATAAGCTCTGGGCAACAAGCATTGAACCAATTCCTAAAGGCAACTGGCCTTAAAACCAAGTGGGCCATTCGGCCGATATTAGCTGTTTCGTTTAAGTCTATTCAAGACTGCCAGATAGTGAGGCCCCTTGTTAAGAACTATTTGCTTAAATCCGAGCATGATAGGGCCTGTTTCTTGACAAACAACCGACTATCGTAATGAATGAGGGCAAGAAAAAGGAAGCGTCCAAAGACCGGCATTCCAAAAGGCAAAGAGTAGATATGGCGTGGGCCAGTAACTGGCCAAGGCCACCAGTGCAGCGCGACGAACCAGTGAACACTGGAACGACTGCTTTGATTAACTGATGTTACGCACCGATTGCGCCTACGCTTCAGAAAGAGACTTTAGCTGCTTCCGCAATGCCCCTTTCTGGGCACTCCGTCGAAGTGGTGCGTAACATCAGTGATTAACATCAAAGGTGCTGCGCAATGGAAATACGAGGGTATGTAAAGCCCATAACTATGAACGATTTACAGGCATGAGAATGGAAAGGATACACAAATAGAGTTAAAGAAATTGACTTCGCCAAAATAATATATTCCAACGCTCTTTTGCTTATACTAATACACTGATTATATGACGTTTAAATTTTTATTATAGGCCAATTAAATTATTAAGCCGATATAACTAAAAAATAATATTATACTGATATTAAGTAAAAATATATAATGTTTAATCTTCGCTTAATAATAAAGTGAGTCCTTTTACCTCTCGCACTACCTATGCCTCGTCGTTCTACTTTATCGACAGTGGAACGGGAGCAACTCCTGGCGCTGCCCGAAAGCTCGGAGGAGTTCATCCGGCAGTACACCTTCAGTGAAGCCGACCTGTCGCTGATTCATCAGCACCGGGGTGCGGCCAACCGCCTGGGGTTCGCCGTGCAACTCTGCTACCTACGCTTTCCGGGCGTGGTATTAGGGTTGGAAGAACTACCGGCTCCCTCTGTGCTCGCATTTGTAGCCACCCAGTTGAAGCTGGCGGTACCGGACTGGGCTGTTTATGGCCAGCGCGAGTAAACCCGGCGCGAACACCTGTTGGAACTGCAAGCGGCCTTTGGGTTCCAGACGTTTGGCTTGCCGCATTATCGGGCTGCCGTGCCGTGGCTGGCCGAAGTCGCCCGGCAAACGGATAAAGGCGTGGTGCTGGTTCATGCCTTGATGGGGCACTTACGCCGCCAGGGCATCTTGTTACCCACGGTCGCCGTCCTCGAACGCCTCAGCGCGGAGGCCCTGACGCGGGCCAATCGTTGGCTTTACCAGACGCTGACCGAGAACCTGACCCCGGAAACCCGGCAGGCGCTGGAAAACCTGCTCACCCGCCGCGAGGGCAGCGCCCTGACGTGGTTGGCGTGGCTGCGACAAGCCCCGGCCGCTCCCACATCGCGGCAGCTGCTCGAACACCTGGCCCGCCTCACGGCGTGGCAACAGCTTGGCCTGCCAGCGGAGCTGGCGCGGCGGGTCCACCAAAACCGGCTGCTCAAAATCGCCCGGGAAGGGGCACAAATGACACCGGCCGACCTGGCCAAATTCAAGCTGGCGCGCCGCTTGGCCACGCTGGTAGCCCTGGCCCTGGAAGGGACGGCCACGGTGCTGGACGAGCTGCTCGACCTGCACGACCGCATCGTGGGCAAGGTGTTCAACGCGGCCAAGAACAAGCACCAGCAGCAGTTTCAGGCCTCCGGCAAGGCCATCAACCAGCAAGTGCGCTTGTTCGGGCGCATCGGGCAGGCCCTGCTCACGGCCCGCACGACAGGTACGGACCCGTTCGCGGCCATCGAATCGGTGCTGCCGTGGGAGGAATTCACTGTCAGCGTGGGCGAAGCGCAACAGCTGGCCCAACCGGTTGATTTTGACTTTCTGCCCCGCGTGGGCGAGCACTACGCCACCCTGCGCCGCTACGCCCCCGCATTTTTGGCCGCCCTGCCATTGCGGGCGGCCCCGACCGCGAGAAGTCTGCTGGCGGCCATTGAGGTCCTGCGCTCGATGAATGCGACGGGCACCCGCAAGCTACCGGCC
>JAYULN010000469.1:0-9869 GCA_043763525.1 Hymenobacter sp. | reverse complement strand
ATTCACCCGCGCTTCCACACGCCCTCGTTCGCGACCATCGTTACGGGCTTCTTCGTGGCCGTGCCGGCCCTCATTCTCAACATGGATTTGGTGGTTGATTTGACCAGCATCGGCACGCTGTTCGCGTTTGCGCTGGTGTGCGGCGGCATCCTCGTTATCGACCCCTACGGCCGCTCCGAGGCCCGTTTCAAGGTGCCCTACATCAACGGGCAGTGGCTGGTGCCGCTGATTCTGGCGGTGGGCGCGTTCTTGGTGGTACGCTACAACGCAGCCAGCAACCACGAATTCCTGCTCGACGTGAGCGGCCAGCGCGGCTGGCTGCAAACCGAGGCCGTGGGCGGCCACATCACCGGCGGCTTCGCCCACCAGATTCCCACGCTGGTGTTCTTCCTATTCTGCATCGGCCTGGCGGTGCTCTCCTTCCGCAAGAAATTCTCGCTGCTGCCGGTGCTGGGCCTGCTCATCAACCTGTACCTGATGACGCAGCTCGGCATCAGCAACTGGACGCTGTTTTTCGTGTGGCTACTGATTGGCCTGGCCGTGTATTTTGGGTACGGGTACAAGAACTCGAAGCTGGGCCAGGACAAGGTGCTGGTGGCGTAAAGCAGTATTTTCAGCAGCAAAGGAGACCCTGGCTACGTGAGTAGTTGGGGCCTCCTTTTTTTTATGGCATTAATCGTCTGAAATAACCCGGACAACCTCCCTATCACATTCGCGCGGGGCGTTACGCAACAGTTCCCCTCGCAGATGTTCGTACTTTTCGGAATGCCTATTATTTCTTTCAAAAATCGTTAAGTCATACTCATCTATGCCCAGTCTTCTACCCAAAGACGTTGCCTTTTTAGCCGCCCGCCTCGAAGCTTCTCGACAGGAATTGCTTGACTTGGGGATGCGTAATCCGCTCCTTAATTTCCGGCCGACTAAGGCGCAGGGAGTGAATGTAGTGCAGGAAGAATCGGCTCAGATATTGGAAATTTTGGTGCGCCAGGGTAAAACCATGTATTTCCTGGCGGCTCCCGAGCCGCCCAAAAAAGCTGGGCCGCCCACCACTACCGACGCTGAAAACATCAATAGTACAGACGAGAATACCGGCGGCGAACTGCCCGCTTTAGAGGCTTACTACAGTGAGCACCCACCCGTGCTACCCACCGAAGCCGAGCGGCAGGCCCAGCTAACCGACAACAAGCTCCAGACCGCCGAAACCTTGGTACGGCTGGAAACCCGACTGCTCAACACCTACTACACGGCCCGCACCAGCCTCGAAGAAACCGGAGTAAACATTCTGTACCTGGCTCTGGGCCGGCTGAACTGGTACGAAACCGAGAGCGGCCCCGAAGCACGGCACGCCCCGCTGGTGCTGGTGCCGGTGGTGCTGGAGCGCGGCACCGGAGCCGAGCGATTCAAGCTCACGCACTCCGGGGCCGACGTGGAAGGCAACCTGAGCCTCCAGGCGCGGCTCAAGGCTGATTTTGGCATCGCGCTGCCCCTGCCCGACTTAGAAGAGCAGTCGCTTGATGACTACTTGGTCGCCGTGCGCGCCGCCGTGGCGGGCCGCCCCCGCTGGGCCGTAGAGGCCGATAGCATTGCGCTGGGCTTCTTTTCGTTCAGCAAGCTGATGCTCTACCGCGACCTTGACCCCGCCCTGTGGCCAGCCACGGCTGAGGGTACTTCTTCGCTGCTGGCGCACCCAGCCATTGGGGCGCTGCTGGGGGCCGAAACCGGCTTTCCGGATGCTGCGCCGAGCGTGGGTGAGGGGGCGTTTCTTGATACGGAAAGTCCCGCCGCCGAACTGCACCAAGTGTTGGATGCCGACTCGTCGCAGCTACTGGCGCTGCTAGCTGTGCAGGAGGGCCGCAACCTAGTGGTGCAAGGGCCGCCCGGTACAGGCAAGTCGCAGACCATTGCCAACCTATTGGCCGAGGCAATCGGGGCAGGCAAGAAAGTGCTGTTCGTGGCCGAAAAAATGGCGGCCTTGGAAGTCGTTAAGCGCCGCCTCGATGCTTTGGGCCTGGGTGCCGCCTGCCTGGAGCTCCACAGCCACAAGACCAATAAAAAAACGCTGCACGAAGAACTGCGCCGCACCCTGGGCCTGGGCCGCCCCGCGCCGGCCCCGGCCCTCGACGACCAGACCGCGCAGCTGCCCTACCTGCGCGCACGGCTGAACGATTATGCGGCGGCGGCTAACTCGCCGCTAGGGCATAGCCGCCGCACGGCCCAGCAAGTAGCGGGCGGCCTGCTGCTGCTGCGCGAGGAAGTGGGCACCAAAGCCCTGCCCCGCCCTCCTTTCGCGGACCTGGCCGGCTGGACCGATGCCGACGCGACCCGAGCCGAAAACCTGGCCGCCCGGCTACAAGCCACCCTGCAAAAAATTGGGCCGCCCCCACAGCTGCTGTTTTGGGGCACCGGCCTCACCCAACTCCTGCCCACCGACCAAGGGGCGCTGACCGCTACGCTCATTGCCGCCCAAGCCGCTGTGCAGAAGCGGCAACAAGCAGGCGGCAACCTAGCCAGCCTACTGAGCACCGCGCTACCCACCGATGTCGCCACTGCTGACGCGCTGCGGCCACTTGCGCAGCGCGGGCACCAGGAGGCGAAGGCCGCGCACCAAACCGACGCGCCAGCCGCCGTCGCCGCCCTGCAAAGCGCCAGCGCGGCCCTGGCCAGCCTGCTCCAACTATCCCCGCCACCCGACTCTGCGGCTACTATTGCCCTGCTTGAAATGGCCCGTCATACCCACGCCGAAGCCTTAGTGGCGCATTCGGGCGCGGTGCCGACGGCCATCGAAGCGGTGCGGGCAGCCGCCGATGAGCTGGCGGCGTTGCTCCGGCTGCCCGCCCCCGCCGACCGCGCCACGGCCGAATTCCTCCTTCCCGTGGCCGCGCACGCGGCCCTGGCTCCGCCGCTGCCCGGCGTGGCCGTAGCCGATGCCTTTTGGCAGCAGCCAAACAGCCCGCTACCCGCCGCCCAGCTGGCCGCCACCGCCCTCAACAACTTACACCAGCAGTACGACAGCGTGCTATTGCCCGAAGCCTGGGGCCAGGACCTGGCCACCGAGCGTGCCGTGCTTGTGACCACGGGTACTAAATGGTGGCGCTTCCTTAGCGGTGACTATCGGCGTGCCCGTCGCCGCTTGCAGCAGCTCTGGCAGCAGCAGCTACCCCAGCTGCTTACCGAGATGGTGGCAACCATTGATGCCGTGCATGAGGCCGCCCGCCACAGTCAAACGCTGAGCGCGGTCGACGCGCTGGGCGGGCGCTTGTTTGGCCCGGCCTGGCAACTGGCGGCCTCCGACTGGCCCGCGCTCATGCGCGCGGCTGATTACCTGACCCTGACGCACCAGCTACTGGCGCAGCAGCGACTGCCTGCCGCCCTACTGCCTTACCTGGCCGCCAACCCCGATGCGGCGGCCATAACTGCCCCGCTGGCGGCCCTGACGGCGGCCCTGCCCCAGCACCAGACCGCCCTCCAAGCTGCTGCTGAAGCCTACCAGGCTGCGGGCGACCAGCATCCGCGACCCGATGAAACCCTTATCCAACAACCTTTTGCCAGCCAAGCCAGCGTGGTGGCCACCTGGATTGCCCGCACGCCCCGCGCAGATGACGTAGCGGACCGCATTGCCGCTACTGAAGCCACGCTGGCGCATTTTCAGCGCATCATTCAGGTAATTCAGGCCGCACTACCAGCGGCTGAAAATTCTTTATTTGGCTTGGATTCGCAATGGCACAACCAAGCCTTTGAGGCACAATTTTCGACCCTGACGGCCTGGGTAGCTACCACGCCGCCGCCTGCTGCCATAGCCGCCGCTCATCAAAATCTGGAAGCCAGCCTGGAGCACCATACAACGGCTATGCAAACCTTGGTGGAGGGCTTGGCACTAGATGAAACGAAACGCTTTGGCTCGGGCGCGCTGCTAATAGTCCAGCCGTTTGCGGCTCAGCACACGCTGCTGGCCGCCTGGGCCGCCGACCTGCCCGCCATCCACGCGGCCCTGGCATGGAACAACGTGGCCGCCGCCGTGCGCGCCGAGGGCCGCCCCGAACTGCTGGAGCTTGCCGAAACCTGGCCCGAGGCAGCCCGACACCTGGTAGCGGCCGTGCAGCAAGCCTGGCTGGAATTTTTGCAGCGCCTGGCTTACTCAAAGTTTCCGGCGCTGCCGCAGTTTGAGCGGGCCGGACATGAGGACGCGGCCGCCCAGTTCCGGGCCGCCGACCGCGCCAGCCTGGTGCAAAACCGCGCCCGCGCCATGCAACGGCACTTCGACAACCTCCCCAATCCGCTCTCGCCCCAGGCCGGCGGGCAGATGGGTGTCATCAGGCATGAATTTGCCAAACGCAGCCGCCATCTGCCGGTGCGCCGGCTCATACAGGAAGCCGGACGCGCAGTGCAGGCCATCAAACCCGTGTTCATGATGTCGCCGCTGTCGGTTGCCAGCTTCCTACCACCGGGCTCGGTGGAATTTGATTTGGTGGTGTTCGACGAAGCCAGCCAGGTAAAACCTGTGGATGCACTCGGGGCCATTGCCCGGGGCAAACAGCTCGTGGTCGTCGGCGACTCGAAGCAGCTGCCGCCGTCCAGCTTTTTCGATACGTTGGTCGGCTCCGGCGAAACCGCTGACGAGGATAACGTCACGGCCGACATCCAAAGCATTCTGGAGCTGTGCAAGGCCCGTCAGATGCCCGAGCGCATGCTGCGTTGGCACTACCGTTCGCTCCACCAGTCGCTGATTGCGGCTTCTAACCACTTGTTTTACGAGAATAAGCTGGTGATTTTTCCCAGCCCCGGCGGGAAGGGGCAATTAGGCTTAGTCTACCACCATCTGCCCGATACGCATTACGAGCGCGGCACCACCCGCACCAACCCGCTGGAAGCCGCCGCCGTGGCGGCCGCCGTGCTGCACCACGCCCGCACTACACCCAAGCTCACGCTGGGCGTGGTAGCCTTCAGCACGGTGCAACGCCAAGCCATTCAGGATGCGCTGGAAGTAGGCCTGCGCCAGCATCCAGAGCTGCAAGCGTTTTTCAACCGGCATCCGCATGAGCCCTTCTTTATCAAGAACCTCGAAAATGTGCAGGGCGACGAGCGCGACGTTATTCTTATCAGCATCGGCTACGGCCGAACCAAAGACGGCTATTTATCGATGAGCTTCGGCCCGCTCAGCGGCGAAGGAGGCGAGCGTCGCCTTAACGTACTGATAACCCGCGCCAAGCAGCGTTGCGAGATTTTTACTAACCTGACGGCCGATGATTTAGATGTCAGTCGGGTTAAGCACGCAAAAGGGGGCGTGGCCGCTCTGAAAATGTTCCTGGAGTTCGCGCAGCACGGCCGCCTGAGTCAGAACATCGAAACCGGCCGCGAGATGGACTCGCCCTTTGAGGAAGCGGTGTTTCGTGCCCTCACGGCGCGGGGCCATACGGTGCGGCCGCAGGTGGGCTCGCAGGGCTTTTTTATCGATTTGGCCGTGGTCGACCCCGACCAGCCCGGCCGCTATGCCCTCGGCATCGAGTGCGACGGGGCCATGTACCACAGCGCCCGCTCGGCCCGCGACCGCGACCGTCTGCGCCAGGGCGTGCTGGAGGCCGTGGGCTGGCACCTGCACCGCATCTGGAGCACCGACTGGTTCCGCGACCCAGTGCGGGAAACTGACCGCGCCGAGCAGGCGATTGCCGAAGCTCGCCGCCGCCACGCCCTCGACCAGCCCGACCAGCCCGACGAGCTGGAAGAGCCCGAAGAAGTTTCGGAAGTGACCGAAGACCTACACGCTGGTTTCGCGCGCGAAGCGGCGGCCCCGGAGCTTCTGGTTGCCAGCGCAGTTGCTTATCAGCTGGCCCGCCTGCCCGATACCATTGCCCACCAGGAGCTACACCTGCACCCGCCCGGCCAATTGGCCAACTGGGTAACCGAGGTGGTGCGAGTTGAATCGCCCGTGCATCCGGACGACGTGGCCCGTCGCCTGGGGCAAGCGGCCGGTGCCACCCAGGTGGGCCGCCGCATGCGCGCCAGCATTGATACGGCCATCCGCATGGCCACCGCGCTCCAAACAGTGCGCCAGCAAGACGGCTTTTTGTGGGATGCGTTGGCTCCCGGCACGGGGCTACCCCTGCCGCGCGACCGCAGTGCCCTGCCCGCTGGTTGGCGTAAACTGGCCCTCATAGCGCCGCAGGAACTGGCCCAGACCGCCTTGTACGTTGTGCGGCAAAGCTTTGCCATTGAACGGGAAGCCGTGGCCGGACCAGCCGCCAAGCTCCTCGGCTTCGTCCGGCTGGTGGGCGATGAGCCGCGCCAGTTATTTGAAGAGGCCATTCAGCACCTGTTGAGCACAAATCAGGTAACCGACACCAATGGAGTGTTGCGGCCAGTGGAATGATAGCGGAGCAGTTTCTCAGTCTGTTGTTGCACAACCCATTTCTCCTCTATTTACGCCCCACTTCGTGACCTCCTTCCTCACCCTGCGCCTGCACGGCACCATCCCCGCCGCCACAGCGCGGGACCTGAAAGCCGAATTACATCAGGCCCAAGAAGCCGGCACTGACCACCACCGCGCCCAAAAGCAGTTTTTCGCCCGGTTCGATACTGTGCTCGACCGGGCACCCATTGGCCCGAATTACTTCGAGAATGAGAAGGTGGCCGAAGTACTGGCCGGCGAAATCATGATGCTGGAGGAAACCGGCTTCGTGGTTCACGGCTTCGCCATTCTGCCCAACCACGCGCATATTGTGCTGCATTTGCCGGCCAGCAGCAGCCTGTCTTTCGCCAAAGCCCTCGACCTGCTGCACCTGCGCACGGGAGCCAACTGCCGCCGCCTGGTGCGCCCCAAGCTGCCCCCCGAAGCCGAATTCTGGCAGGTGGGCTGGTTTAATTACGAAGTGCAGGACGAGGCCGAGCTGACGCGGGTGCTGGCCTACGTGCGCGGCAATGCCCGCCAGGCAGGGGTAGCCGGGCGGTTTCAGGAATGGCCCTATGTCAATGGGTGAACGGGTGAACGAGGTAATAAGGGAGCCAGTCGTATTGATTGCAGCAAATTGAGTGAGTTGTGCGTAACGGCTTCGTCCATTTGCTTCGCACTCATTCACCCATTCACCCGTTCACTCATTGAATATCATCGCGCCCGATGAATAATGAGCACGCCGGCTAAAATCACCACCATTCCCGCGAAGTGCCACTCATTGAAGGCCTCGCCATCGAGCGCCCCCCAGGCCAGGGCTACGATGGGAATGAGGTAGGTGCTAGACGATGCAAACAGCGCCGTAGACTGCTGAATGAGCCGATTGAACAGCACCATGGCCACGGCCGTGCTCATGGTGGCCAGCAGCGCGATGTAGCCAAACGCCGCCCACGCGCCGGGCACGGTAGCCAGCTTGTGCAGGAAATCCGTACCCAGCAGCAGGTACCCCAGCGCCGGCCCGCCAATAAGCAGGAGCAGCATGGAAGTAACGGCCACTGGTGCCATCGCACTCAGCTTGTGCTTAATCACATTCACACTCACGCCGTAGCCAATGGTAGCAATCAGAATATAAATCCCGTACCAGGCATTGCCCTCACCAGCGGGCGTGGCATCGCCGCCGCCGCCGCCGAGCAGCAGCATCACCACCGTGCCCGCCAGGCCCAGCGCAATGCCCAGCACCCGCAGCCCCGTGAGCCGCTGCCCAAAAAACAGCGCCCCCACCAGCAGCGTGAACACCACCGTGAGGGCATTGAGCACGCCCGCCAGCCCCGAGGCCAGCCTGGTTTCGGCGTAGGCAAACAGAAAAGCCGGAATGAGCGTACCCACCACCCCACTCAGGGCCAGCCACTTGAAGCGGCTGCGCTCGACGCTCCCGATGTGGCGCAGGGCAAACGGCAACAGCAGCAGCGCGGCCACGCTCACGCGGGTAGCGCCCAGCTCCATGGCCGAAAACACCACCAGCCCCTTCTTCATCAGAATAAACGACGTGCCCCAGATGGAAGCCAGCGTGAGCAGCAGCACCCACGCCACGGGCGAGGTGCCGGCCGGTGCGGGCGCAGCCATGGCTTCGATTGCTTCGAGCGAAGCCGACTCGTCGGCCGCCCCCACCAGGGCCGTTGCATCGGCCCCTGGCTGCCCGTCCGAAGCCCCGAAGGCAGGGGTTGGCACGAGCGGAGAATCGGCAGCGGGTGGGTTTGTTGGCAACATCGGGCAAAGGTACGCGGCCCCGCACAGCGACTAATAGGATAAATGTGGGGCCACCCGAACCGTAGTAGCAGCTGGGCTGTTTCATTCTTGCCGATTCCTGCCGTAATTTTGTAGCCCGGTTTCGTGCCGATTTTATCTATGTCGCATCCGTTCAAGGCCGTCAGCCTCTCCTTTAAGAAAGCCCCCCTCGCCATTCGCGAGCTGCTGGCGCTGGACGAGGCCGCTTGCCGCCGCTTCCTGCACACGCTGCACAACGAACTGGGCCTTAATGACCTGCTCGTGCTGAGCACCTGCAACCGCACCGAGGTGTATTACGCCACCGAAGACGACCGCAGCCGTGAAATTATCCTCGCCCTCGGCCACCTGAAAGACCGCGCCGACGTGGGCCAGTTCCTGCCCTACTTCGACCTGCTGCCCGAGGCCGATGCCGCCGTGCAGCACCTGTTCGAAGTCGCGATGGGTCTCGATGCGCAGGTGGTGGGCGACCTGCAAATCAGCAACCAGGTGAAGATGGCCTACCAGTGGGCCGCCGATGCCGATGCCGCCGGCCCCTTCCTGCACCGCCTCATGCACACGGTGTTTTTCACCAACAAGCGCGTGCAAACCGAAACCAGCTTCCGCGACGGGGCCGCCTCGATGAGCTACGCCGCCCTGGAGCTGGTGGAAGAGCTGACCGCCGACGTAGCCAACCCCAAGGTATTGGTGGTTGGCCTGGGCGAAATCGGGGCCGATGTGTGCCGGCACCTGGCCGCCAGCAAAGCCTTTGGCGACGTAACCCTTTGCAACCGCACCCGCGCCAAGGCCGAAGAGCTGGCCGAAGAATGCGGCATGAGCATCGTTGATTTCGAGGATTTGGTGCCCGCCCTCAAGGAGGCCGATGTCATCATCTCCTCGATAAATCGCGCCGAGCCGTTCTTCACCCGCGAGTTGGCCGAAAACCTCGACGTGCTCAGCTTCAAGTTCTTCATCGACCTGAGCGTGCCCCGCAGCATTGCCGCCGACGTGGAGCAGGTACCCGGTGTGCTGGTGTACAACATCGATGCCATTCAGAGCAAAGCCTCGGCCGCCCTGCAAACCCGCCTCGCGGCCGTGCCCCAGGTGCGGGCCATCATCGCCGAAAGCATTGCTGGCCTCAACGAATGGGCCAAGGAAATGCTGGTGTCGCCCCTCATCCAGAAGATGAAGGCCAGCCTCGAAACCCTGCGCCAGGAAGAGCTCGACCGCTACCAGAAACGCGCCACCCCCGCCGAAAGCAAGCTCCTCGACGAAGCCACCCGCTCGCTGATGCAAAAAATTCTCAAGCAGCACGTGCTGCACCTGAAATCGGCCTGCAAGCGCGATGAGGCCGATAAGCTGGTGGCCATGCTGGGCGAGATGTTCGATTTAGAGAAGACGGGAGAGACGGCGTAAACTGAGTATCATTACGAGTGGAGCGCGGCGGAATGAGGCAATCCATCCTCTCTCAGCGGGTAATATAACTGATGTTACGCACCACCTTGACTGATTACTTGGAAAGGGCCTTTGCTGAAGCAGCTGAAGTCTCTTGCTGAAGCGGAGGCGCAATCAGTGCGTAACATCAGTAATATAATAATGTGATAAAGCGTTTTCAACTACATAGGACTTACGCAAAACCGTATTCCTCAAGCCCCAGCGGGGCGGCATATCGGTAGTAACCGACTGAAAAACAAGAGTAAAGCCCCAGAGGGGTCGTACCCGGTAG
>JAYULN010000468.1:0-9877 GCA_043763525.1 Hymenobacter sp. | reverse complement strand
AAGTAGGTAGCCAGTATTAAGTAGTCAGTAGTCGGACATCAACCTGCTGTCAATCAAGATTTAACATTGGGTCTGACTACCGAATACTTATGTTCGACTACTTAAGTAGGCAGCCAGTATTAAGCAGTCAGTAGTCGGACACCAAAGTGCTGTCAATCAAGATTTAATATTGGGTCTGACTGCCGAACACTTATGTTCGACTACTTAAGTAGGTAGCCAGTATCAAGTACTGATGTTACGCGGTAGGTTGTAGCGCAAACGGTGTAGTCCGCGCTACAACCTACCGCGTAACATCAGTACTTAATTGCCAACGGCGGCCCGATGCCCACGGGTTGTTGCCTACTTTTCATCCCCCCTTCCACCCCTCTTTAGCTTACCATGACCAACAAACCCCTCTTTTCGCAGCTGGCCCTGGGCCTGCTGCTGACCACGGCCGCCCCGGCGCTGGCCCAAACTGCCCCCAACACCGCGCCCGCACCCAAAATCCCGGCCGAAAAAGGCACCGGCATTGCTTCGGCCGGCAAGGTGATTCCGGTGGCCGAATATTATGAAGGCGGCCAGGCCGCGATGTACGAATTCATCGGCAAAGAGCTGAAGTACCCGCTCATGGCCAAGCGAAACCGCATTCAGGGCCAGTGCATTGTGAGTTTCACGCTGAACCCCGACGGCACCATGCAAGGCGTGAAGCTGGTGAAGCAGCTGGGCGGCGGCACCGGCGAAGAAGCCCTGCGCGTGGTGCATCTACTCAAGTTCAAGAAGCCGGAATATCCGATTCTCACTAGCTTGCCCATCAGCTTCAAGCTCACCCAAACGGCCTCGAACGCGACGGAAAGACAATAATCCATAGTTTTGTAGTGAAGAATGAGGAATTGCCTAGCAGTGTGCATTCTTTTCTCATTCCTCATTCCTCATTCTTCATTCAACAAGATGCCTTACGAACTGCAAGAGTTGGCCGCTATTAGCGGCATGCCCGGTCTGTACCGCCTGGTGCGCGCCGCACGCCACGGAGTGCTGGTAGAAAGCCTCGACGAGAAAGCCACCCGCACGCTGGCCCCGGCCCGCAACAAAGTGTCGCTGCTGTCGGAAATCTCCATCTACACCCAGGACCCCGACCAGACGGTGCCGCTCACCGACGTGTTCGAGCGCATTTATCAGCAGCACGGGGCCACGCCACCCGTCACGGCCAAGTCGAGCGAAGGTGAGCTGACCAGCTTTATGGCCAGCATTATTCCCGACTACGACCGCGAGCGGGTGTACCTTTCCGACATCAAAAAAGTAGCCAACTGGTTCGGCATCGTGAGCAAGCACCGCCCCTACCAGGAGGCCGCCGCCCCTGCCGCCGAAGCAGCCTCGGAAGCCTCCGACGTAGCCCCGAAAGCCAAGCGCAAATCGACCAAAGCCGCCGATGAGCCAAGTGCCGACGAACCCCTGAGCACCGGGGGCATGATTGCCGCTGCCGACCAAGCCCCCGCCGCCGAGGGCAACCCCGAGGCCGCCACGCCCACCAAGAAAAGCCGCAAAAAGACCGAGTAGCCCCACGGGCAAATGTCCAAAAAAGAAGGCCCTTCCGGAATCCGGAAGGGCCTTCTTTTTTGGGCGCATAGAATGGGGGTTATTTTACAACCGCGTCTTTGGCTTGCTGCTCTCTGGCCAGGCATGCTTCGGCCTGCTCCACCAGTTCCTTGCTGCCGATGAAGACCGGGCAGCGCTCGTGCGGGGTTTGGGGCTCGATTTCCATGGTGCGGCGGTGGCCGTTACTGCTCTTGCCGCCGGCCTGCTCCACAATGAAGGCCAAGGGGTTACACTCGTACATGAGGCGCAGTTTGCCCTGCGGATTCTTGGCCGTGGCGGGGTAAATGTAGATGCCGCCCTTGAGGAGGTTGCGGTGAAAATCGGCCACCAGCGAGCCGATGTAGCGGCCCGAGAAACTATTTTCCTTGCACTGTTTGATGAAGGCCGTTACGCCGGGCGAAAAAGAGTCGGAGCTGCCTTCGTTGATGGAGTAGATGTGACCGCTTTTGGGTGTCTGAATGTCGGGGTGCGAGAGGAAGAATTCGCCCAGCGAATGCTCGTAGGTGAAGCCATTTACGCCGTTGCCGGTGGTGTACACCAGCGTGGTGCTGGAGCCGTAGATGACGTAGCCGGCGGCCACCTGGTGGGTACCGGGCTGCTGACAGTCGGCGGCGGTACCCTCGCGGCCGGTGGGCGACACCCGGCGGTAGATGCTGAAAATGGTGCCGATGCTCACGTTCACGTCGATGTTCGACGAGCCGTCGAGCGGGTCGATGGCCACCACGTATTTGCCCTGGTTGTTGCCGGTCTGAATCATTTCGTCGTCTTCCTCGGAAATGATGGTGCAGACCTCGCCCCCGTTGCGCAGAGCCCGGATGAAGCGAATATTGGCAATGACATCGAGCTTCTGCTGGTCTTCGCCCTGCACATTCTGGCTGCCGTAGGCCCCGGCGATGTCGATGAGGCCGGAGCGGTTGATTTCGCGGTTGACAATCTTGGCAGCCAGGGCGATGTCGCGCAGCAGCTGCGACAATTCTCCCGTGGCGTAGGGAAAATCCTCCTGCTTGCGCATGATGAAACGGTCGAGGGTAGTGCCAACGGGCAGGGCCAGTTTATTGTGGTCCATAAGGGATAAGGCGTAGCAAAATGGCGGGTGGGAATGCAGTACAAAGCTACTTCTGCGGGGCCGAAATTGTTGCCGAAATCGATTGAGGGAGCTTTCCGACCAGTTTGGTGGGCCCGGGCATGGGGTGCCAAAAGGCGGTTGGCGAAACGGATTCGGCAATGCCTGTCGGCAATCCTACCTTTGCCCGCAATGGAAAAAGTGCAGGTTTACAAATTTGGGGGCGCGTCGGTGAAGGACGCGGCGGCTATTCTCAATCTTCGGCGCATCGTGCAGGCGCATTCCGGGCCGCTGGTGATTGTGGTGTCGGCGATGGGCAAGACGACCAATGCGCTGGAGGCGATTTTCCAGTTGGCATATGAAGGCAAGAGTGACGCTACTAAGGTCAGGCTCTTAAAGGATTTTCACTGGTCAACCGCGTCAGCATTAAGCAAGCAATTCCCGACCGATAGCGCTGGCATCGTAGCCAATCTTTACGATGATTTGCATGAAATATTGGAAGACCTGAATCAAAAGCTGACGGAAGTAAATCCGCAGCTTGATTACGACCAGCAGTACGACCAGATTGTAAGTTTTGGTGAAATATTATCATCACGCTTGGTAGCTTTCATTCTGTCAACTGCCCAAAATGAAATCTGGCTAGACTGCCGCCCCCTTATTCGCACCGACAAAACCTGGCGCGAAGGGCAGGTGAACTGGGCTGCCACAGAAACAGCGATTCAGGCAGCGTTACCCTCCCTGCTAGCCAAAGGCCCAATTGTTACCCAAGGATTTTTAGGCTCAACCGCCAGCGGTGCCACCACCACCCTCGGCCGCGAGGGTTCCGACTACACGGCCGCCATCCTGGCCTACTGCTTGCGGGCCGAGTCGGTGACCATCTGGAAAGACGTGGCCGGCTTGCTCAACGCCGACCCCAAAATATTTCCGGATACGGTGCGCTACCCCGAAATCAGCTACCGCGAAACCATTGAGATGGCCTATTACGGCGCATCCGTCATTCACCCCAAAACACTAAAGCCGCTGGCCGACCGCAACATTCCGCTGCGCGTGAAGTCGTTTCTGGACCCCGAGGCGGAGGGCACGCTCATCCACGACTGCCAGCACCCGGCGCTGGCCCCGGCCTTCATTCGCAAAACCGACCAGTGCCTGCTGTCCTTCGAGAGCAAGGATTTCGCCTTTATTTCGGAAGAAAACCTGGAGGTGATTTTTGGCGCGCTGGCCCAGGCCAAGCTCAAAATCAACGTAATGCAAAACTCCGCCCTCAGCTTTTCGGTGTGTACCGATTTTTCGGAACGGCGCGTCAATCAACTGCTGGATTTGTTGCGTGAGCAGTTTACGCTGCATTATAATACTGACCTGATGCTGTTTACCATCAAAAATCACGACGCGGCCAGCATTGCCCAACTCACCAGCGGCAAAGCCCTGCTGCTGGAACAGCGCACGCGCGGCACGTTTCAGTTCGTGTGCAAGTAGCGCGGAATTCTAGTCCGCGCCCACGCCGTTCAATTCACTCGCGGACTGAGAGTCCGCGCTACATTTCCCCCATGGAATTCATCCTCGTTACCCCCCAGTCCCGGCCCGGCGTGGCCCTCATCCAGCTTAACCGCCCCAAAGAGCTGAACGCCCTGAACCTGCAATTGATGCTGGAAATTCGCGATGCGCTGCGGGCCCTGGATGAGGACGACGCGGTGCGCGTGGTCATCATTACGGGCAACGAGCGGGCCTTCGCCGCCGGGGCCGACATCAAGCAGATGGCCGGCAAAACCGCCATCGACATGCTGATTACCGACCAGTTTTCGACCTGGGACCAGATTCGCAAGTTCCGCAAGCCACTGATTGGGGCGGTGTCGGGCTTTGCGCTGGGCGGCGGCTGCGAGTTGGCCATGACCTGCGACATGCTGGTGGCTTCGGAAACGGCGCAGTTTGGGCAGCCCGAAATCCGCATCGGCACCATGCCGGGCGCGGGCGGCACCCAGCGCCTCACCCGCGCCGTGGGCAAAGCCAAGGCCATGGAAATGGTGCTCACCGGCAAGTTCATCTCGGCCCAGGAGGCCCACCGCGTGGGTTTGGTGAACCGCGTGGTGCCCGCGGGGCAATATTTGGAGGAAGCTTACCGCTTGGCGGCTACCATTGCGGGCATGAGCCCGGTGGCGGTCCGCCTGGCCAAAGAATCGGTGAACCGGGCATTTGAAACGCATCTGGACGAGGGCCTGCACTTCGAGCGGAAGAATTTTTATCTGACGTTTGCTTCGGAAGACCAGAAGGAAGGCATGGCCGCTTTTGTGGAGAAGCGCAAGCCGGAATTTAAGGGGAGGTAGTAGAACGTCATGCAGAGCGGAGCGAAGCATCTTTACCGCTTCGTTGTAAAGGCATTATCTACTACTGCGGCAAAAATGCTTCGCTGCGCTCTGCATGACGCTCTTTATCCTTCCCCATCACCCAATCACTTCATCACCCCAAAAACATGGCAGTACTCGTGGGCAAACGTGCCCCTTCCTTTAAAGCCACGGCCGTTATCGACGGCACCTGCGAAGAAGACTTTTCGCTGGACCGCTACCTGGGCAAGAAGCATGTGCTGTTTTTCTTCTACCCAGCCGATTTCAGCCGCGTGTGCCCCACCGAAATCCTGGCTTTTCAGGACCGGTTGGAGGAATTTGAGAAGCGCGGCGTGGCCGTGGTGGGCTGCTCCACCGATTCGCAGTACGCCCACCTGGCCTGGCAGCTCCAGGCCCGCGACAAAGGCGGCATTTTCGGCGTGAAATACCCGCTGGTGGCCGATGCCACGAAGACGATTTCGGCCAACTACGACGTGCTGGGCGGCCACTACGACTACACTGAGCAGGGCGAAATGACCTATATCGGCTCGCCCATGGCCTACCGGGGCCTGTTTTTGATTGACCGGGACGGCATCGTGCGCCATCAGCTCGTGAACGACCGGCCGCTGGGCCGCAGCCTCAACGAAGCCATTCGCATGATTGACGCGTTGCAGTTCTTCGAGAAAAATGGCGAGGCCTGCCCCGTCGATTGGGAAGCTGACACACAGTTATAACTAGTCCTGAAATCGTGGACTGCGCCAGTAGTGCGTAATTTTGAGCCTTGCGATTCCTGTACGACATTATTCTGGGCCTGTATGGCCTGCTCCTGCGCCTGCTGGCCCCGTTCGTGCCCAAGGCGGCCGCCTGGGTGGCGGGCCGCCGGGGGCTGCTGGCCCACATTGCCCAAACCATTGGCCCCGACCCCGCGCCCCGGGTGTGGTTCCACTGCGCCTCGCTGGGCGAGTTCGAGCAGGGCCGGCCGCTCATTGAAGCCTACCGACAGGCCCACCCCGGCACCAAAGTCGTGCTCACTTTCTTCTCGCCCTCGGGCTACGAAGTGCGCAAAAACTGGCCGGGGGCCGATTATATCTTCTACCTGCCGCTGGATACCCGCGCCAACGCCCGTGCTTTTCTCGACGCGGTGCGGCCCCGGCTGGTGGTATTTGTGAAGTACGAATTCTGGTATCATTTCCTCGACGAAGCCCACCGGCGCGGCATTCCGGCCATCGTGGTATCGGCTATTTTTCGACCCGACCAGATTTTCTTTCAGCCCTGGGGCGGTTTTTTTCGCCGCATTCTCACGCGCTTCGCCCACATTTTCACCCAGAACGAGGCTTCGGCGGCCCTGCTGCGCAGTCAGGGCATTACGCGGGTGAGCGTGGCCGGCGACACCCGCTTCGATACCGTGGTGGCCACGGCCGCTACCGCCGCCCGGCACCTGCCCATCGTCGATGCCTTTGTGACCGATGGCGCACCGGTGCTGGTGGTGGGCAGCAGCTGGCCCGAAGACCTGCCCATTTTGCTGCCCACGCTACGCCGCTACCAGTACGGGCTGCGCGTGCTGGTGGCCCCGCACGAAATCAACGAAACCAACCTGCGCCTGGTGGAAATGGCCTTGCCGGGCCTGGTAGTGCGCTACTCGCAGGCCGATGCGGCCACCGTGGCCCAGGCCCGAGTGCTGCTGTTCGACAACGTGGGCCTGCTCAGCCAGCTCTACCGGTTTGGTGAGTACGCCTACATCGGCGGGGCATTTGGCAAGGGGCTGCACAACACCCTCGAAGCGGCCGCGTTTGGCCTGCCGCTGTTTTTTGGGCCGACTTACGCGAAGTTTCAGGAAGCCGTGGAATTGGTCGAGCTCAAGTGCGCGTTTCCGGTGCAGAACGCGGCGGAGCTGGAAAACGCTTTTACTTATTTGTGGAACACGGAGGATGCTCGCCTGCGCCTCCAGGATGCCATGCTCGACTACGTACACGGCCAGGCCGGCGCCACCCGCACCATCATGGCCGCTCTGCCCGGCCTCACGACTACATGACTTCGGAAACTCCCATCCAACCCAGCCCCAATGCCTTATTGCACGGCACGGTAGTGAAATCTACCGGCTCGTGGTACATCGTGCGCGGAGCCGAAACCGGGCAACTGTACCGCTGTCGGCTGCGGGGCAAATTCAAGATTAAAGGCCTGAAGGCGAGTAATCCGCTGGCCGTGGGCGACTACGTTGCATTTACCGTGGAAGCCCAGAGCGAAGGGGCCGCCGTGATTTCGACCATCGTGCCGCGCCGCAACTACATCGTGCGCAAGTCGGTTCACAAAACCGGCCACGTTCACATCGTAGCGGCCAACCTCGACCAGGCCATGCTGGTGGTTACGCTGGTGTCGCCGGCCACCTCGTTCGGGTTTATCGACCGGTTTCTGGTTACGGCCGAGGCCTACCATATTCCCGTGATGCTGCTCTTCAACAAAACGGATTTGTACGATGCCGAAGGCTTCGGGTACCAAGCCGAAATTGCCGGCATGTACGCCAGCCTGGGCTACCCCAGCCGTACCTGCGCCGCCACTACCGGCGAGGGCGTAGCCGAAATCGACCAGCTGCTCGACGGCAAGGTGAGCCTGCTGGCCGGCCACTCCGGCGTGGGCAAAAGCACGCTCATCAACGCCCTCGTGCCCGACCTCGACCTGAAAACGGCCGAAATCAGCCAGTTTTCCGACAAAGGCGTGCATACCACCACCTTCGCTGAAATGCTGGAAGTGCGCCCCGGCACGTTCATCATCGACACGCCCGGCATCAAGGAGCTAGGCCTCGTGGACATGCCGCCCGCCGAGCTGGCCGGCTACTTTCCCGAAATGCGGGCCTTGCTCAACCAGTGCCGCTACCACAACTGCCAGCACACCCACGAGCCCGGCTGCGCCGTGCGCGAAGCCGTGGACCAGGGCCGCATTGCCCTCCCGCGCTACGACAGCTACCTGAGCATGCTGGCCGGCGAGGATAACCGGCACTAACGGTCATTGCGAGGAGGAACGATGAAGCAATCCGTCCTGTAAGCTCGATAAGGTCTCAAATGTGATGAGTAACTCACTGCTGTTACGCACTGATTGCGCCTCCGCTTCAGAAAGAGACTTCAGCTGCTTCAGCAAAGGCCCTTTCCAAGCAATCACTCAAGGTGGTGCGTAACAGCAGTTACTCAACGCCTCAAATTTTATTGACAGTAAAAAGCCCCAACGCAAAATAGCGTCAGGGCTTTATCACATTATTGGGCTGGTCGCTGAGACCAGGACGGATTGCGTCGTCGTCGCGCCTCGCAATGATAGTTACTTGGCCGTGGGCAGAATCACGCCATCAATGACATGGGTTACGCCGTTGCTCGAAATCACGTCGGCAATTTGGATGGTGGCGGGCGCGTCTTTGCCATTGCCCACCATCATTTTACTGTCTTTTATCGTGATGTGCAGCTTTTCGCCGTTCACGGTGGTAAGCTCCTGACCGTCCTTCAAATCGGCGGCTACCAGGCGGCCGGGAATGACGTGGTAGGTGAGTACGCCGGCCAGCTTGGCCTTGCTTTCGGGCTTCATCAGGCCGGCAACGGCTCCGTTGGGCAGCTTGTCGAAGGCCGCGTTGGTGGGCGCGAAAACGGTGAAGGGGCCGGTACCGCTCAGGGTTTCGACCAGGCCGGCCTGCTTCACGGCCGATACCAGCATGCTGACGCTTTTGGCCCCCATGGCGTTGGCCACAATGTTTTTATCGGCCGTCATGGCCACGCCGTCTACCATCACACCGCCGGGCTTGGCCATGCGGGCCGAATCGCCGGCCACGGCGGCCACCGAATCGGCGGGGTTGGCGGTGGTCACGGTTTCGGTGGCGGCGGGCTTGTCGTTGCCGCAGCTAGCGAGCAGCAGCGAAGTAGCCAGGGCGGCCAGCAAAGAAGCAAAAGTCTTTTTCATGAAAAGGGCGTTGGGAGAGAATGGTTGGGAGAACGTAAGCCACAAGGGCCGTTGAGCTTACGAAGCAATAACTCGGGTGGATGTTCACCCACGCCCCCAATTTCCTACCTTCGCCCCCGCAAAGGCACTCTCGCCTGCCGCAAAATCCGTTTAATCCATTAAAATCCGCGATTCATGAAAACTGCCGAAATCCACACCAAAAAGGGAATAATGAAGGTTGAGTTCTACGAGCAGGACGCTCCAAAAACCGTCAAAAACTTCATCGACCTGGCCGAAAAAGGCTACTACGACGGCCTGAAATTTCACCGCGTTATTCCCAATTTCGTCATTCAGGGCGGCTGCCCCAATACCCGCGCGGGGGCCAAAGGCCAGCCCGGCACCGGCGGCCCCGGCTACAAAATCGACTGCGAAACCAGCGGCGACCACCAGTACCACGAGCGCGGTGCCCTCAGCATGGCCCACGCTGGCAAAAACACCGGCGGCTCGCAGTTCTTCGTCGTGCATTCGCGTGACAATACCGCCCACCTCGACCGCGTGCATACCGTGTTCGGCAAAGTGGTGGAAGGCGTGGATGTGATTGACCGGATTCAGGCCAACGACGAAATTGAGAGGATTGTGGTGAAGGAGCAGGCGCAAGCGTAGGCGTAGGCTGAAACCGAAAGAACGTCATGCTGCGCGTAGCCGAAGCATCTCTACCGCGTAAATAACCGCTGTTACGCCGGGCCTTGGTTCGAGCGCCGCTGGGGGTGTAGCACGAACTTTGTAGTTCGCGTCCCCGTGCCGTTCGGGCGACGTTACGCCGGGCCTTGGTTCGAGCGCCGCTGGGGGTGTAGCGCGAACTTTGTAGTTCGCGTCCCCGTGCCGTTCGGGCGACGTTACGCCGGGCCTTGGTTCGAGCGCCGTTGGGGGTGTAGCGCGAACTTTGTAGTTCGCGTCCCCGTGCCGTTCGGGCGGCTTTACTGGCGCGGGGACGCGCACTACAAAGTTCGCG
>JAYULN010000467.1:0-1547 GCA_043763525.1 Hymenobacter sp. | reverse complement strand
GCCCCAAGCTGCCGCGCAGCATCAGCCACGAGCGGGAGTTGTTTCAGGCCGACGACCTGGTGGTGCCCACGGCGCGGGCATTTGAGGCGCTGGGTGATAACCTGGGCTGGGCCTTTTTGCAGCTGCCGCCGCACTTCGGCCCCGAGCATCTGCCGCGCCTGGAGCGGTTCCTGGTCGACTTCCCCGAAACCGTGCCGCTGGCCGTGGAGCTGCGCCACCCCCGCTGGTTTGCCGACCCCGTGCTGGCCGATGCCGTGTTTGCCACCTTCGAGGCCCTGAACAAAACGCTGGTGATAACCGACGTGGCCGGCCGGCGCGACGTGCTGCCGATGCGCCTGACCACGCCCACGGCTTTCATCCGCTTCAATGGCCACGGCCTGCACAGCACCGACTACCAGCGCGCCGATGCCTGGGCCGAGCGCCTGGCCGCCTGGGTAGCCCAGGGCATCCACGACATCTACTTCTTCATTCACCAAAAGGACGTGCGCCACGCGCCGGTGTTCGCGGCGTATTTGCTGGAAAAGGTGCGGGCGCTAACGGGAATCAACGTGCCGCCGCCATTTATTATTCCGCAGCCCGTGCAGGGCAATTTGTTCGGCTAGAGCAGCGGGCCCAGCACCTGCCACACATTGGCGGCCAGAATTTTCTGGCCGGCCGCGTTGGGATGCACGCCGTCGGGCAGGTTGAGCTCGCGGCGGCCGAGCACGCCTTGCAAGAGGAACGGTACGAAAGGCAGCGAGTTTTTATCGGCCAGGGTGCGGAACAGGGCTTTGAACTCGGTGGCGTAGTGGGCCAGGCGGTGCCCGCCGAGCGGGCCGAGGTCGAAGGGAAATTCCAGGCCGGCGAGCGCAAGCTGGGCCGCCGGGTATTGCCGCCGCACGGCATCAATAATAAACTGGAGGTTGTGCGTGGTTTCGCGCACCGGAATGCCGCGAATGCCATCATTGGCCCCCAGGGCCAGCACGAATACTTCGACCGGATGGCGAGCCAGCACGGTGGCCAGGCGCTGGCGGCCGCCGGCGCTGGTTTCGCCGCTCACGCCGTAGTTAAACACTTTGTAGATAAGAGCTTGCTCATCGATGCGCTGCTGAAGCAGGGCTGGGAAGCTTTCGCTGGCCCGCAGGCCGTGGCCCGCCGTGAGGCTGTCGCCGAAGAAAATGATGTTTTTCATGCCGTGCTGTTTCAACAGCACCGGGGCTGTTTTTGTGCCGGGGGAGCCAAGGGACGGCTGATGTAAATAAGAACCTCATGCTGAACCCCGTGCAGCATGACGGGCTAAAGTCCGCCTGACCACACCCCCTTACTCCACCACTTCGAGGATGGTGCGGAACGACACGTACTTGCCCGCGAAGTGAGTTTCCATGTCGGCGCGCAGGGTGGGGGCGCACAGGTTCTGGTATTCTTCCAGCTGTTCGAGGCTGAGGCAGTAGTATTGGGCGGCGAAGGTGATGCCGCCTTCTTCCTCGTTGAGCAGGCGGCAGAGTTGGCTTTTGATGAAAAAGCCGGTGTCCATCACCTCCGGAATGTGGGTGGAGCGCATGTAGTCC
>JAYULN010000466.1:0-1547 GCA_043763525.1 Hymenobacter sp. | reverse complement strand
CCGGAACTGCTGGCCTGGCGCGGCAAGCTGCTGGCGCTAATGGCCGAGGAGCAGCCCTGGCTCGAACCCGAGCTGACCCTGACCGAGGTCGCGAAACGGTTGCGCATCACGCCCGGCCTGCTCTCCAAAGTTATCAATGCGGGCTGCGGCCAGAACTTCAACGACTTCGTGAATGCGTACCGGGTGCTCGAAGCGCAGCGCCTGCTCGCCGACCCCCGCTTCGCGCACTACTCGCTGGTGGGCGTGGCCCTGGAGAGCGGATTCAACTCACGCTCAACATTTAACCGGGTATTTAAGAAGATGCGGGGCCACGCGCCCAGCGAGCTGACCCGTCCCAAATCATAGATTGAGGCAGGCCAACGTGTGCATTGGGGCATGGGGGTGCCGGGGCAGCAGGAGTTTTGCGGCATCGTTTCACTAGCTCGCCGCCTGCCATGTACCACTGCCTCCCCTTGCCCTTGCTTCGCCCTCGTTTCAACGCCGGCCCCGACCACCCGGTTGACCACCCGGTTGACCACCCGGTGGCGGCCCGGCGGGCCCACCGCCCAGCGCAAAACCGCCTAGGTGGGCCGGCTATTTTTGCCCTGGCCCTTTCCCTGGCTGCTTTTATTTGCCCACCGCGCGGGCGGCGAATGGCCCTCCTCCTCCTCCTCCTCTGCGGGTGGCTGGGCGGCGTGCTGCCGGCCTTCGGTCAGGGCACGGCTCCCGTTACCGGCCCGGTGCTCGACCCCGCCGGGGCCGCCGTGGAATTTGCGACCATTACCCTGCACCGGGCGACGGATTCTACCGTGGTCAAGTCGGAGTTCAGCGATGCGAAAGGAACCTTTACGTTGCGGGCTCCGGCGGGGGGGCGCTACCTGGTATCGGCGGCGCAGGTCGGCTACGAACGCTACTGGAGCGCCCCATTTGAGCTGCCCGCCACGGGACTGGTGCTGCCCCCGGTAGCCCTGCGCACCAGTGCCGCCACGGTGCTTCAGGAAGTAACTGTGCTGGGCCAGAAGCCGTTGTTTGAGCACCAGGCCGACCGCACCATCGTTAACGTGGAAAATTCGCCGCTGGCGGCCGGCAACACGGCCCTGGACGTGCTCGTGCGGGCACCCGGCGTAACCGTGGATGGCAGCGACAACCTGGCCCTGCGCGGCAAGCAGGGCCTGCTCGTGCTTATTGACGGCAAGCGCCAACCCATGACGGGCACCGAGCTGGCCGACTACCTGCGCACGCTGCCCGCCGAGCAGCTTGCAACCATCGAGCTGATTACCAACCCACCGGCCACCTACGACGCGCAGGGTACGGCCGGGGTCATTGCCATCAACCTCCGCAAAGACCAGCGCCAGGGCGCGAACGGCAGCGTCAGCCTGGGCTATGGGCGCGGGGTGTACGGCCGGCTAACCACGGGCGCTACCCTCAATTACCGGCGAAAAAAAACCACTGCCTACGGCTCGTACACCTATGCCGACCGCAGCACCTACCTGCGCCTGACCAGCCACCGGGTGTTCTTCGACCAGGGCCAGGCCACCGGCGGCAGCAACCAGGAAGACTACACCGCC
>JAYULN010000465.1:0-1554 GCA_043763525.1 Hymenobacter sp. | reverse complement strand
CTGAAAAACCCGCGCCTCATCGGCTTCGGCATCGCCAACAAAGCCGGCTTCGACCGCGCCTGCGCCCACGCCGACGGGGCCATCATCGGCTCGGCCCTTATCCAAGCCCTGCAAGGCGTGGACGATGCCCCCGCCGCCGCCGGGCGGTTTGTGCAGGGGATTAAGCAGGTGTAACCTCACGATTCACCTCACCCCCTGACCCCCTCTCCAAAAAAGAGGGGGCACCGGCAACGCGCTGGTGTTTTTTTTCAATCAATTAAAAGCGCATTCTTCTCCGTACCGGTGCCCCCTCTTTTTTGGAGAGGGGGTCAGGGGGTGAGGTTACGCCAGAACGACCTCATGATAATTCAACTCGAAAAAAACGCCTCGGTCCCCGCTATCACCGAGCACCTGAAGCAGCAGGGCTACAAGGCCAACGAAGTAACCACCCAGCACGCGCACTACCTGGTGGGTATTGGGAAGAAGGAAATTGACATCCGCACCATTGGCCAGCTACCGGGCGTGCGCGACGTGCACCGCGTGAGCGACGACTATAAGCTCGTGAGCCGCAAATGGCGCGTGAAGCCCACCGTGCTCGACCTCGGCGACGGCGTAACGATTGGGGAAGGCACGCTGGCCCTGTGCGCCGGCCCGTGCAGCATCGAGAGCGAGGCCCAGATGGAAAAGGTGATGAACCACCTCGTCGAAAACGGCGTGCGCCTGATGCGCGGCGGCGTGTTCAAGCCCCGCTCGTCGCCCTACGCGTTTCGCGGTTTGGGCATGGACGGCCTGCGCGATTTCCACCGCATGGCCCGCGCGCGCGGCATCAAAATCGTAACCGAGGTGATGCAGGTGTCGCAGGTGGAGGAAATGCACGATTTCGTGGATGTGTTTCAGGTGGGGGCGCGCAACACCCAGAACTTCAACCTGCTCGATGCGCTGGGCGGCGTGGACAAGCCGGTGATGATTAAGCGCGGCATTTCGGGTACCATCGAGGAGCTGCTCTCGTCGGCCGAGTACGTGTTTTCGGGCGGCAACGAGAAGCTGATTCTCTGCGAGCGCGGCATCCGAACCTTCGAAACGGCTAGCCGCAACACCCTGGATTTGAACGCCGTGCCCATTCTCAAAGCCAAGAGCCACCTGCCCGTCATCGTCGACCCTTCGCACGGCATCGGCATTCGGGAGTATGTGCCGGCCATGGCGCTGGCCGGCGTGCTGGCCGGGGCCGACGGCATTGTGTACGAAACCCACGAAACCCCCGAAACCGCCGCTTCGGACGGTGCCCAGACGCTGGATTTCGACGAATCGGCCAAGCTCATTCGCAACCTGCGGCGCGTGTACCAGCTGCGCGGCGAGCTCGAATAACAAAAAAATAATCTACCTATTTGCTTGTATTCTCGAAATAGCCGCCTAAATTCGTTTCACTTATGCGACACCAACACGTCAATTGCTCGAAAACCCTAATTACTCGCCCCGTGGGGACCGAGGTCGGGCAGCATTTGGCATTACGGAAGCACGGAGCATGAAGCCCTCCTTTCGATAATAACTCCAAAAAGCCCGATTCCGCCAGGAACC
>JAYULN010000464.1:0-1555 GCA_043763525.1 Hymenobacter sp. | reverse complement strand
GGCACCTGGCAAAAGCTCGGGCCCTACCCCGTCACCCTGACCGCCACCGGCCCGATTCAGCTCACCACCACCGGCGGGGCCGCCAACTTCTCCGGCGTGGAGGTCTGGCAGCAAGGCGGCACACCGCCTCCCAGCAATCAGCCGCCGGTGTTGGCCGCCATCGGCAATAAAACGGCCACGGTGGGCCAAGCACTCGCCTTCACCGCCTCGGCCAGCGACCCCAACGCGGGCCAGACGCTGAGCTACGCGCTGGTGGGGGCACCGGCCGGGGCAACCATAAACCCCAGCACGGGCGCGTTTAGCTGGACGCCCGCCCCGGCCCAGGTCGGGGCCAACACGGTCACCGTGCGCGTGAGCGACAACGGCAGCCCGGTGCTTACGGCCGAGGAAACCATTACCGTCACGGTGAGTGCTGCTTCGGGCGGCACCTACGCTTTCTACCGGGCGGTGAATCTGAACGGTTCGGCCCTGACGCTGGACGGCAACGCCTGGGCCGGCAGCACGGCGGCCAACTTTTCGACCAACGGCAGCGGCTTCGTCAACAACGGCGTGGCCCTGCTGCCGGCCACCGACGCGGCGCGCACGGGCATGATTCGCGCCTCGGTCTACTCCTACGCCCTGAGCGCGGCCTTCGCGGCGGTGCCGGCCGGCAGCTACCAGCTCTACGCCTACGTGTGGGAAGACAACTTCCCCGAAACCTTTAGCCTGGCCGTGAATGGGCAAACCGTGTTGGCCACCTACAACAGCGGCCCGGCCGGCACCTGGAAGCGCCTTGGCCCCTACGCCGTCACGCTGGCCGCCACGGGCACCGTGCAGCTCACCACCACCGGCGGGGCTGCTAACCTCTCCGGCCTTGAACTCTGGAAACAAAGCGGGACGGCCGTCAATCAGCCGCCCGTGGCGAACGCCGGGCCGGATAAGGCCCTCACGCTCCCGACCAACAGCGTGGCCCTCCTCGGCGCGGGCACCGATACTGATGGGGCCGTGGTGAGCTACACCTGGACGCAGGTGAGCGGGCCCAACCCCGCCAGCCTGAGCGGGGCCGGTACGGCGACGCTCACGGCTAGTGGCCTGGTGGCGGGCAGCTACGTCTTCAGCCTGGTCGTTACCGATGACCTGGGCGCAGCCAGCGCCGCCGACCAGGTAACGGTGCTCGTGAACCCCGCGCCGCCGGGCGGCACGTTTGCCTTCTACCGGGCCATCAACCTGAACGGGGCGGCCCTGACGCTGGACGGCAATGCCTGGGCCGGCAGCACCGCCGCCAACTACTCCACCGACGGCACGGGCTTCGTGGACAATACGGTCGCCCTGCTGCCGGCCACCGACGCGGCCCGCACGGGCATGATTCGCTCCTCCGTGTACGGCTACGACTTCACGCTTACCCTAACGGCCGTACCGGCTGGCACCTACCAGGTGTATGCCTACGTGTGGGAAGACAACTACCCCGAAACCTTTAGCGTGGCCCTCAACGGCCAGACCGTGCTGGCCACCTACAACAGCGGCCCGGCCGGCACCTGGCAAAAGCTCGGGCCCTACCCCGTCACCCTGACCGCCA
>JAYULN010000463.1:0-3926 GCA_043763525.1 Hymenobacter sp. | reverse complement strand
ATTCGCGAAATGATTTTGCCGGGCGCTATTGCCTTGCTCTCGCCCATCATCGTCGGCTTCCTGTTTGGCCCGCACGTGCTGGGCGGCCTGCTGGCCGGGGTCACGGTGAGCGGCGTGCTGATGGCAATTTTCCAGAGCAACGCCGGCGGGGCCTGGGACAATGCCAAGAAGTCCTTCGAGAAAGGCGTGCTGGTGAACGGCGTGATGCAGTACAAAGGCTCCGATGCCCACAAGGCTTCGGTAACCGGCGACACCGTGGGCGACCCGTTCAAGGACACGTCCGGTCCGAGCATGAACATCCTCATCAAGCTGATGAGCATCGTGTCGCTGGTTATCGCGCCCCACATTGCCGAAAAAGGTGGCGAGCGCGGCATGGCCCCGGTGCGGCCCGCCACCGAGCGCATCGAAACCGCCGTCCGGCCCCACGTGCGCTACGCCGAAACCATTGCGCCGGCCGCTGCCAAGTTCATCTTCACGGCTTTCCGAATTACGGATTAGCGCGGATGTTAGCGGATTTCACGGATTTTGTGGACAATTTCACGAAGTGCCCGCAACAAAAAAGGTCGCCTGCTGGCGGCCTTTTTTGTTGCCCCAGCCAACCGTAAAAGCCTCCGCCGGAAAACCCGCGCCGTCCACAAAATCCGTGAAATCCGCTAACATCCGTGTAATCCGTGATTAGCTTTGTGGCTCAATTACCCCCGCGCCGCATGGGTCACTCCCACATCACCATCCACAACAAAGCCTTTCGGCCGTATCTATCGGCTGCTCAACTGGATGAGGCCGTGGCCAACCTGGGAGCCCGCCTGAGTGCCGACTATGCCGGGCGCAAGCCCTTGTTTGTGGTAGTGCTCACGGGCGGGTTCATGTTTGCTTCCGACTTGCTGAAACGCTTCACCGGGCCCTGCGAAATCGTGTTTATCCGCGTGGCCTCTTACGAAGGCACTGAAAGCAGTGGTACGGTGCAGGATATTCTGGGGCTGCGCGAAGAAGTGCAGAACCGCCATCTCATCATTGTGGAAGACATTGTGGACACCGGCACCACCATGCACCACCTGCTGCCCACGCTGCTGAGCAAAGGCCCGGCTTCGGTCGAAATCGCCACCCTGTTCTTTAAGCCGGCCAGCCTGCGGCACGAGTTGAGCCTGCGCTACGTGGCCCTGGAAATCCCCAACGATTTTGTGGTGGGCTACGGCCTCGACTACGACGGCCTGGGCCGCAACCTGCCCGATGTGTACGTGGCCGTGTAGCAGCCTTTTGCTATCGATTGATTAACTTGCCCAAACCCACCTAACCTTCCCTCTCGCGCAACTCTTCTTATTCATGTTGAATATCGTGCTGTTTGGCCCACCCGGTGCCGGTAAAGGAACCCAGAGCCAAAAACTCATCACCCACTACAACCTTGTGCATCTGAGCACCGGCGACTTGCTCCGGGCCCAGATTACCCAGGGAACTGAGCTTGGCCTTACCGCCAAGAAGCTAATGGACGAGGGCCTGCTCGTGCCCGATGCCGTCGTTATCGGCATGATTGGCAATGCCCTGGAAACCAACCCGCAAGCCGGCGGTTTCATCTTCGACGGATTCCCGCGCACCGTGGCCCAGGCCGAAAGCCTCGACCGCCTCATGGCCGAGCACCACACCACCATCGGCTGCATGATTGCGCTGGAAGTGCAGGAAGAAGAGCTGGTGACCCGCCTGCTGGAGCGCGGCAAAACCAGCAATCGCCCCGACGACCAGGATGAAACCAAAATTCGCCGCCGCGTAACGGTGTACAACACCGAAACTGCCCAGGTGGCCGGCTACTACGCCACCCAAAATAAATTCCATTCCCTCAATGGCATCGGCCCGATTGACAGCATCTTCGCCGAAATATGCGGACTGATTGACCAGCACAACGCCGCCCAGCCCGAAACCCCGGCCGAAGCGACCAAAGAAGTAAAGGCGTAGCGGCTTCGCCAGTTATGAGTTAAAAGTTATGAGTTATGAGTTTCGGGCGCATAGCCTGGAATTCATAACTCATTTCTTTGCTGCGTCTCCCAGCCAACTCTTAATTCATAACTCTTAACTCATAACTCACAACTCAATCCCCGTGGCCTCCAATAACTTCATCGACTACGTTAAACTCATCTGCCGCTCGGGCAAAGGCGGCGCGGGCTCGCACCACTTCTTCCGGGCCAAGGGCCTGCCCAACGGCGGCCCCGATGGCGGCGACGGCGGCCGTGGCGGCCACATCATCCTCGAAGGCAATTCGCAGCACTGGACGCTGCTGCACCTGCAATATCAGCGCCACGTATTTGCCAAAGACGGCGAGGGCGGGGGCGAAAACCTGCGCAGCGGGGCCCAGGGCGAGGACATTGTACTGCAAGTGCCCCTCGGCACCGTGGCCCGCGACCCCGACGGCACCCAGATTCTGGAGATAACCGAGCACGGCCAGCGGCTCACCCTCGTGCCCGGCGGGCGTGGCGGCTGGGGCAACGACCATTTCAAGAACTCCATCAATCAGGCTCCCACCTACGCCCAGCCCGGCGAGCCTTCCATCGAGGCCATCATCATCCTGGAGCTGAAGCTGCTGGCTGATGTGGGCCTCGTGGGCTTCCCCAACGCCGGCAAGAGCACGCTGCTCTCCGTGGTGTCGGCGGCCAAGCCCAAGATTGCCGACTACGCCTTCACGACCCTAGTACCCAACCTGGGCGTGGTGGCCTACCGCGACTACAAATCGTTCGTGATGGCCGACATTCCCGGCATCATCGAGGGCGCGGCCGAGGGCAAGGGCCTGGGCACCCGCTTCCTGCGCCACATCGAGCGCAACTCTATCCTGCTCTTCATGATAAGCTGCGACAGCCCCGACATCGCTGCCGAATATCGAATCCTGCTCGGCGAGTTGGAGCAGTTCAACCCTGAGCTGCTGGAGAAGAAGCGCCTGCTGGCCATCACCAAGTCCGATATGATTGACGAGGAGCTGGAGGCTGAAATCCGCCAGACGCTCCCGGCCGACGTACCGTCCATGTTCATTTCCAGCCTGGCGAATAAGAACATCGTGCAGCTGAAGGACATGATTTGGAAGGCGTTGGAAGCAACTCGCCGCGACGCTGCCCCAACCAAACGCCAGGGACTGGGCGAAGAGGAAGGCAATAGAGAATGGCCGTCTTAGCGCATTGGATTCAGTAGGTGTTACACGAGTAGAGCTTATGGGAGAAAGTGGAATGCCTTGCGGGCTTGCTCTTTCTCCCAAGAATCTATTCGCTTCTGTGCGTAGCCAGCAATTTCCGGATTTGTACTAGATATCAATAGCTGGAGTTTTTGATAAGCTTCAGCATTGCCAATATCTGCCAAAGCCCATGTGCATTTCCTTGCTAGGGCTGCGCCTTCGTCATATTGCATTTGATAATCCGGAATCAATAAGGCTGCATCGTATACTGCCTCAGTAGCACGAGCGTCTTTTGCTTCTTGAAGCAACCTTACAATGTCTTCGTGGACATAGTGATTAAGATTACCCAGTAATTTGATAAGCGAGGGAACAGCTTCGACGAGCAGATTTTTGTTGAAATCAAATGCGGAGTAACTAAGGGACAAAGCTGTTTCTGCATCTATCGCATTTCTGGAAACAGCTGCGTTTTCTATTAAACTCAAAAGCAGCTTATCACTATCTGCTGAGTCAAACCCTAAGTTCCAATCTATTTCATCATAAGTTCTGTCGCCTTTTACAACGTCGATTACGACTTGTTTTTGCTCTTCTGTTAGCATAGCGTTTTGAGTAAAGCCATTGTAAAAGTAACGAAAGAGCTTCTGTGCCACTATGGCAGCCACCGGCCCTTTGGCAAGTGAATTGAGCCCGCAGCCTGACCAACCGGCTAACCCCGTGAAAAACCCCTTCCGACGAATATTTCCGACAATGGCTAACGAGAACACCCTGCCCCAGGACGACAACC
>JAYULN010000462.1:0-3931 GCA_043763525.1 Hymenobacter sp. | reverse complement strand
GCAGCAGAATCAGCCCCAGTTGGTAAGCCACCCCGGCCGTGAACCAGTAGAAGGTAGGATAGATAGCCAGAATCCAGGCCAGAATGAGCAGCAGGAGCAGGGCTGTCGCCTGCCAGCGCCCGCTCGCCCAGCATTGCCCGCAAAGCCAGCACCGTGCCTCCCAATAACAGCAATGGAGCCAGCCGGAAGCCGCCCGGCCAGTTATGCACCAGCGGGTTGGCCAGCGTTTGCAATAGGTTGGCGGTGTAGCGGCCGCTCCAGGTGGCGAAGAGTACGCATTGCGCGCCCCAGGCACTGCCGGCATCGCGCACCAGCAGCGCCGTTCCAAAATCATTCGAAAATGGCTGGTTATAAAACGCCAGCCCCACGAAGGGCAGCAGCGCCAGGCCCAGCAGCGTGGTTAGCAACCCCGCCCGGTGGCGCGGCAGCCAGCGGGCTACCGGCCAATGCCGCCGGCCGGCGGGGGCTGTTGCCGCCGCCGACGAATGCAAAGAGGAAGGCCCAGGCATGCAGCTAAGCGCTGATTGCGGCCACCAGGCCACTGCCCGCCCCGCGCAGCATCTCTTCCACGCCCATCCGCTTCTTGCCTTCCAGCTGCACATCAAGCACATCGAGCCAGGCATCGGCGGCGGCCACGCGCAGGTAGCGGCGGCCATCGGTGGCCCAGGTGCCGGGGGCGGCGAGGGGTTCGGTGGCGGCGTCGGGCGCTACAGATTGAGCACGGAAAACCTTCAACATGCGCCCGTCGGGTAGGGCGGCGAAAGCGGTGGGAATGGGGGAGAGGCCACGCACCCAGTTCACGAGGTCGGTGGCGGGGCGGCTGAAATCGAGCCGGCCGGTTTCTTTGCTGAGCTTGGGCGCGGGGCGTAAATCGGCCTGCTGCACCTGCGGAATGCTGGGCGCGGTGCCGGCCGCGATGGCCTCGACGGAGCGCCGCGCCAGGGCCGCCCCCACGGTTTTTAGCTTATCGTAGAGGCTGCCGAAATCATCGTCGGGCGCGATGGCCACCCGGTCCTGAAAAATGAGGTCGCCGGTGTCAATCTCGTGCCGCAGAAAGAAGGAGGTAACGCCCGTTTCGGCATCGCCGTGCATCAGGGCCCAGTTGATGGGGGCCGCGCCCCGGTACTGCGGCAGCAGCGAGGCGTGAATGTTGATGGAGCCCAGCCGGGGCATGTTCCACACCGCTTCGGGCAGCATGCGGAAGGCCACCACCACCTGCAAATCGGCGGCGTAGCTCAGCAATTCAGCTTGAAATTCGGGCGACTTCAGATTAGTAGGTTGCAGCACGGGCAAACCGTGGGCTTCGGCAGCCACCTTCACGGCCGAGGCTTGCAGCTGCCGGCCGCGCCCCGCCGGCCGGTCGGGAGCCGTGACGACGGCCACCACCTGCCCGTCGGGCCAGGCCAGCAGGCTTTCCAGCGTGGATACGGCAAAGTCGGGGGTACCCATGAAAACGATTCTTAGCATGTTGGTGGTGTTAAAGATGCCCTCCGCGTCAACCTAACCCCCTGGCCCCCTCTCCAAAAAAGAGGGAGCACCGGAAATGCGCAGACGCGAAAAAAGTTAAGTGAGAAGTGTTAAAAGGATAATCCGTGACGAGTTTAATTCTTCACTTTTAACAAAAGCATTTCCGGTGCCCCCTCTTTTTTTGGAGAGGGGGTCAGGGGGTGAGGTTGACGCGTAGAGCATCACCCAAGTACTACCGCTCCGGATACAGCAGGTACTTCTTCCGCAGCGCCTTGAACCTGCCCAGGCCCGGCTCCCAGGAGGCGCGGATTTCCGCCTCCGTTTTGCCGGCGATAATCTGTTCGCGCAGCGAATTAGTGCCCGCTAATTCCTCGAAATACTTGCCAAAGAAATGCGGCTTGTCGGTGCTTTGCTGGTAGAAATCGAGCAGGTATTTTAGCACCAGTCCCGTGCCTTCGCGGGTGGGGGCTGCGGCCAGATTCAGGCCGTAGCAGAGCTGGTCGTTCATGGGCGGGGTGGGCGAGCCGGCGTTGGGCTGGGGCGTGAAAGAAAAGCCCCGCGTGGCCGGCTGGCTGGGGCTGCCCACCACCTCGAATGGCGTGGCCGTGCCGCGCCCCACGCTCACGTTGGTGCCCTCAAACAGGCAAATGCTGGGGTAAAGGGCCACGGCGTGGTCGGAGGGCAGGTTGGGCGAGGGGCGCACGGGCAGGTGGTAAGCCGTGGCGTGGGTGTAGCCGCCGGCCACGGGCACGACGGTGAGGCGGCAGCGGCGGCCGGCGGCCAGCCACTTTTCGTTGTTTATCATGGTGGCCAGCTCGCCCACCGTGAGGCCATGGGCAATGGGCAGCGGGTCGAGGCCGACGAAGGATTTGTGGGCGGGTTCGAGGATGGGGCCGTCCACGAGGTCGCCGTTGGGGTTGGGGCGGTCGAGCACGATGACGGGCTTGTTGAGCTCGGCGGCGGCCTCCAGCACGTAGTGCAGCGTGCTGATGAAGGTGTAGAACCGTGCCCCCACGTCCTGAATATCAAACACCAGCACATCGACATCGGCCAGCATTTCGGGGGTGGGCTTTTTGGTTTTGCCATACACCGAGCGCACCGGCACGCCGCTGCGGGCATCGCGCCCGTCCTTGATGGTGGCCCCGTCGGCCGCTTCGCCCCGGAAGCCGTGCTCGGGGGCAAAAATGGCCGTCACGTGTACGCCCCGCGCCCGCAGGGTATCAACCAGATAGGTGCTACCCACGCGGGAAGTCTGGTTGATGACCAACCCCACGCGTTTGCCTTTGAGCTGAGGCAGGTATTTCTCCAGGCGCTCGGCTCCTACCACTATTCGCACAACGGCGGGTGGGGGAACCAACGTATGGGCCGGGGCCGCGCCGCTGCCGGCCGGGTTAGTGGCATTGCCACAGGCCGGCAGGGCCAGCAGCAGCGACAAGGTAACTTTTGCGAATAAATCGACCATAAATGCGGAGCAGAAAACGAAAAAGCGGCGGCGGCGCAGTGCCGTATTCACGAAGTAGGGCCGTCCGGTGGCGCGGACCCGTGCAAAAACGTAGCTTTACGGCTGAATAATGAATGTCGCCCGCTACATCTCGCAGAAGATTGACGGAGGAGCCGACTCCGGCTCCTTCACCTCTTCGGTCACAAAAATAGCCATCATCAGCATTGCCATGGGCTTGGCGGTGATGATTGTGTCGTTTGCCATCCTGCAAGGGTTCCGCACCGAAATCCAGAACAAGATTTTTTCGTTCGGCGCGCACCTGCAAATCTCGCGCTACGACACCAACAACTCGCTCGAAGTGGCCCCCATTGCCGGCCCGCGCCTGGTACAGCAGCTGCACCAGTTTCCGGAGGTGCAGTCGACGCAGCCCTACGCCGTGAAAGCGGCCATCATTAAAACCAAGGACGAGGTGCTGGGCGTGGTGCTGAAAGGTATTTCCGAAAGCGACGGCCGCTCGCCGATGCACGCCAACATGCAGGCCGGTAAATTTATTGGCTTCCCCGATTCGGCGGCCAGCGACGACGTGCTGGTCTCGCGCAAGGTGGCCGACAAGCTGCGCCTGGCCGTGGGCGATAAGGCGTTGTTCTATTTCATTCAGAATCCGCCCCGCATCCGCCAGTTTCGGGTCAGCGGCATCTACTCCACGGGGCTCGATGAGTTCGACGAGGTGTACGTCATCGGCGATATCCGCCAGATTCGGGAGCTGAACTCGCCCGCCTGGCCCGACTCGCTGGTGGGCGGCATGGAAGTGGTGCTCAAGGATTTCAAAACCCTGGACAAAACGGCCGACAACTTCTACGAGCAGCTGCCCTACGACCTCAAAATCGATAAAATCACGGACCAGTACGCCCAGTTGTTCGACTGGCTGCAGCTGCTGAACCGCAACGTCATCATCTTCCTGATTCTGATAATTTTCGTGGCCACGTTCAACATGGTGGCCACCATTTTCATCATGATTCTGGA
>JAYULN010000461.1:0-3937 GCA_043763525.1 Hymenobacter sp. | reverse complement strand
AATACCTCGAAAGCGTGGAGAAAAAGGGCGACAGCTACTTCTATAAATACGGTACCAAGCTGCGGGCCGTGCAGGCCGAAAAAGTAGCCCTGCCCTACCGCGACGGCGATAAAATGCTACGTAAATCCTTCACCATCTACCGCACGCACCACGGCCCCATCGTGGGCCAGAAAACGGACGGGCAATGGGTGGCCGTGCGCATGATGAACGAGCCGCTGGCGGCCCTGCAACAGTCGTACCTGCGCACCAAGGCCAGCGGCTACGCCAGCTTTCAGGAAGTGATGAAGCTGAACGGCAACGCCTCGAACAACACGGTCTTTGCCGATGCCAAGGGCAATACGGCCTACTGGCACGGCAATTTTATGCCGAAGCGCGACCCTAAATTCGACTGGAGCCAGCCCGTGGATGGCAGCAACCCGGCCACCGAATGGAAAGGTTTTCATGGCGTGAGCGAGCTGGTGCAGGTGCACAA
The DNA here is from genome assembly GCA_043763525.1 of Hymenobacter sp. Taxonomy (GTDB): domain Bacteria; phylum Bacteroidota; class Bacteroidia; order Cytophagales; family Hymenobacteraceae; genus Hymenobacter. The sequence continues at coordinate 3,465 of JAYULN010000461.1, read as the reverse complement.
CCCGGCCAGTGGCTTCATTCAAAACTGCAACTCGACGCCCTTCACGGTATCTGGCCCCGGCAGCAGCCCGGCCCGCGCCAAATACCCCGCCTACATGGCCCCCGACGCCGAAAACTACCGGGGCCTCAACGCCGTGCGGGTGCTCGGCGGCAAAGGCCTGTTCACCCTCGATACCCTGATTGCAGCCGCCAACAACCCGCACCTGACGGCCTTCGACGACATGTTGCCGCCGCTGCTGGCGGCCTACCAGCCCACCTCCGTCGAACGCGCCACCAACCCCGCCCCCGCCGAAGCCATCGAGTTACTGCACGCCTGGAACCACAACTACAGCCAAACTTCCGTGGCCCAGACGGTGGCCATTTATTGGGCCGAGCGCCTGCTGGCCAAGGCCCGCGCCCGCGTACCGGCCGCCCAGCCGCAGGCCGACTACATCGGTTTCACCCGCTTTGCCCTGGCCAACACGTCGCCCACCGAAAAGCTCGCCGCCCTCACCGAAACCCTCGACGACCTTACCCGCGACTTCGGTACCTGGAAAACGGCCTGGGGCGACATCAACCGCTTCCAGCGCCTCACCGGCCGCCTCGACGAGCAGTACGACGACCAGCAGCCCAGCATGCCGGTGGCGTTCACGTCGTCGGCCTGGGGCTCACTGGCCTCGTTTGGGGCGCGGGCCTACCCCGGCACCAAAAAACGCTACGGCAACGTAGGCAACAGCTTCGTGGCCGTGGTGGAATTTGGCCCGCGCCTCGTGGCCCGCTCGGTGGTAACCGGCGGCCAGAGCAGCCGCCCCGGCACCCCGCACTTCACCGACCAGGCCGATTTATACTGCAACGGCCAGTTCAAGGCCGTGCGCTTTTACCCGGAAGACGTGAAGGCGCATGCCGAAAAAACGTACCATCCGGGCGAGTAAGCGGCCTTCACCCGTACTTTCGCCCCTTCCGCATCACGCCAGCTCCGCAACTCATGGAAATCAAGTATTTATCCGACGACAAAGGCAAAATCACCGGCGTGTTCATTGCCATCGAGGAATGGGAGCGGCTGCAAGAGCAGTATAAAATCAACGAAAAAGCCCCGGCCGACTCCGGTGCCAAGCTGCAACAGTCGCTGGCCGAAGCCCTGAAAAAGGCAAAGCCGGAGTAGTGCAGCGTGGACTCGGCGAGTCCGCGCGTGGGTCGTTTAGGTGTCGTTCCACACGCGGACTCGCCGATTCCACGCTACACCCGACTACCGCACGGGCAGGGCCAGCAGCCCGGCAATGCCTTTGACGTTGAGGCGAGCGAATTTGCGCACCCGGTCGAAGCGGGCAGCTGTTTCTTCCAGCTCCTCATCCTTGGGCAAGGCAGTGGGAATTTCCGTATGCAGGCGCTCGAAGATGGACGCGGCAATATCAATGTAGCCGAGCAGCAGCAGGTACAGCTGCTTCTTTTCCGCTTCCGCGTAGCCCTTGCTCCGGATGGCTTTGTTGAGCGTATCGAGCTGCGTGGTTTCATCGGTGAACAGGTCGCGCAAGGCGTTGCGGCGCTGCCAGTAGGTTGCCAGCTGCGCGGGACTAACCGAGGAAACGGCAAACGGAAAGGCTTCGGCAAAAGCGGTGGCCTGATTGAAGGCGGTTTCGGCTTCGTACACCGTGGCCAGGTGCTTTTGCAGGCTCACCCACAGGCCCGTTCGAGCTTTATCGAAGGCGTTGGGCGCACTGGATTCTGGACTACTCATGGGCAATTAGGAAATCGAAAGGCGAAAGACCAGGCAAAGATACCGCCGCCTCAAATGCGCCGACCAGTAGCCGCCTTAGCGTCCGAAATCGTCCTGCACGCGCACGATGTCGTCCTCATCCGAAGGATTGTTGGCATCGGTATGCTGCCAGATTTCGGCCAGCATACCCCAGCCTTGCAGGCCCACCAGGCGGTGCCGCTCACCTTGTTTTAAGATGACCCGCTCCCCGACTTCATAGCTTTTCACTTCGCCCTGCTCGTCGGTGGGGCTGGTGGCCACACCCACGGGGCCTTGCACTACCTGCCATATTTCGGCGCGGCGGTGGTGGTACTGCCAGCTCAGGCGCTGCCCCGGCGCCACCAGCAACATCTTGGGGCTCAGCTTGCCGGCTATTTTCACTTCCTTCACTGACAGCCCGTCGAAATAGGTGTCGGCAAATTCCTGGGCCTGGTTTTCATTGATGACGAAAAAGCCGCCCCAGGGCCGCGTCTGGTCTTCCTGAACGATGGTGAAACCTTCCTGGCGGAGCTGTGCTGCTACTTTTTGAAAGAGGGCAATTTTTTGGGGGTCGGTGGTGGGCATTTTTAGAACGTCATGGCAAGCGTGCTGAGCCAGCTTGCTCGAATTATTGAATTTAATATTTCTGATTTAGCGCAAAATACTTTAATAATTCCTGACTGAGTACGAAAATTCACTGCAACCGATAAAACCAGTGGCAAATTCACTGAAACGGATTATGAATTTGGAAAATCTTGTACCTCTCTCATCCTGAAGCACGAAGCATCCTATCACGCCGCAAAGACTCGTTCACCGGTTCGTTCGGCGGCGGAGAGGATGCTTCGTGCTTCAGCATGACAGATGGCGCGAACGAACTGTTTCAGCAAGCTTGATAGCGCTTTCGTTTGCCCTTACTTCTTCCGCTCCTCCCCCGTCGCCGGTTTAAAGCTCACGGCCGCGCCGCCACCGGCGGCCAGCGGCACAGCCCGCTTCGATTTGCAGGTTGCCATCATATTTTGAATTTGATAGGCCATGAGGTTCTTCTCCCAATCAGCCCTCTTGCCATCGGCATAAATAGTGGCGACGTAACGCCGGCCGGGCGTGAGAAAATCCAGACCTACCAACTGCTGGCGAGCATTTTCGTCGGTAATGCTGCCGAGGTACCATTCCGTTCGGCCCTTGGCTTTGCCGGCAATGGTGAGATAGTCGCCCGGTTCGGCGGCCAGAACGCGGGTATCGTCCCAATCCATGGCCACGCCCCTGATGAACTGGAAGGCATCGGGGTGCTGCTCGTAGGCTTCGGGCAGGTCGGCGACCATTTGCAGCGGCGAGTACATGGTAACGTACAGGGCCAGCTGCTTGGCGAGGGTGGTGTGTACCTGGCGGCCCTTGTTGCGGGCGGGGTTCCAGGGTTGGGGCTTGATTTGGAAGATGCCGGGCGTGTAGTCCATCGGGCCGCCCATGAGGCGGGTGAAGGGCAGGATGGTTTCGTGTTCGGGCGGGTTGCCCTGACTCCAGGCGTTGAACTCGTTGCCCCGCGCCGCCTCGTTGGCCAGCCAGTTGGGGTAGGTGCGGTGCAGGCCGGTGGGGCGCACCGACTCGTGCATATCGACCATGATGCGGTTTTCGGCCGTTTTCTGGGCCGTGCGCACGTAGTGGTTCACCATCCACTGCCCGTCGTGGTGCTCGCCACGCGGGATGATGCGGCCCACGTAGCCGGTTTTGACGGCGGCGTAGTTGTGGGCTTTCATGAAG
>JAYULN010000460.1:0-1563 GCA_043763525.1 Hymenobacter sp. | reverse complement strand
GACGGGCCACCACCCTGGCCTCCTTTTTACGCTTCTGTGTCCATCTTTTAATCCCCATCGCATTGGCTACACCGAAAGCAAAGACGGCCGCCCTGAAGAAAACGGCCGCCGAGCGAATCAATTTCGCCAAGATTAAGAAGGTTATTGAGTACCCGGACTTTCTGGACGTGCAGGTTCGCTCGTTTCAGGAATTCTTTCAGTTGGAAACCGCTGCTGAGCGTCGTTCTAACGAAGGATTGTTCAAAGTCTTCGCCGAGAACTTTCCGATTTCGGATTCGCGCGAAAACTTCGTGCTCAACTTTATCGACTATCACGTCGACCCGCCGAAATATTCGGTCGACGAGTGCATCGACCGTGGTTTGACTTATTCGGTTCCGCTGAAAGCCAAGCTGCGTTTGATTTGCAATGATAAGGACAACGAGGACTTCGAGACGATTGAACAGGAGGTGTTTCTTGGAAACATCCCCTACATGACCGTGAAGGGCTCGTTCGTTATCAACGGTGCCGAGCGCGTTATCGTATCGCAGCTGCACCGCTCGCCGGGCGTGTTCTTCGCCCAGAGTAAGCACACGAACGGTACCAAGCTGTATTCGGCCCGGATTATCCCGTTCAAAGGCTCGTGGATTGAGTTTGCCACGGACGTGAACAACGTGATGTACGCGTACATCGACCGGAAGAAGAAATTCCCGGTGACGACGCTGCTACGCGCCATCGGCTACGGCACCGACAAAGACATTCTCGACCTGTTCGGGCTGTCGGAGGAAGTGAAAGCTGATAAGAAAAATCTCAAGAAAGCCGTTGGTCGCAAGCTGGCTGCCCGGGTGCTCCGCACCTGGACGGAAGACTTCGTGGACGAAGACACCGGCGAAGTAGTATCCATCGACCGCAACGAAGTGTTGCTGGAGCGCGATGCTACGATTGAGGAAAATGACATTGACGTGATTCTGGAGGCCGGCGCTAAGTCGGTAATCCTGCACCGTGAGAACGTGAACATTGCGGATTTCGCAATCATTTACAATACGCTGCAAAAGGATAACTCCAACTCGGAGAAGGAAGCTGTTGAGCAGATTTACCGCCAGCTCCGGAACACGGAGGCGCCTGACGAAGAAACTGCCCGTGATATCATCCAGAAGCTGTTTTTCTCGGACAAGCGCTACGACCTCGGGGAAGTGGGCCGCTACCGGATTAACAAGAAGTTGCAGATTGGCATGGAGCAGGAGTCGCGGGTGCTCACCAATCAAGACATCGTGCTGATTGTAAAGTACCTGATTGGCTTGAGCAACTCGAAGGCCATTGTCGATGACATTGACCACTTGAGCAACCGCCGGGTGCGGACCGTGGGTGAGCAGCTTTACGCTCAGTTTGGCGTGGGCCTGGCCCGTATGGCTCGTACCATAAAGGAGCGCATGAACGTGCGCGACAACGAGGACTTCAAACCGGTGGACTTGATTAACGCCCGGACGCTGTCCAGCGTTATCAACTCGTTCTTCGGTACGAACCAGCTGTCGCAGTTCATGGACCAGACCAACCCGCTGGCCGAGGTGACGCACAAGCGTCGCGTAT
>JAYULN010000459.1:0-3938 GCA_043763525.1 Hymenobacter sp. | reverse complement strand
GTTTCGTAGCGCAGCTTGGTGCGGAACTTGCCGTCGGGGCGCAGGTAGTATTCCAGGCTCAGGTCGCCGAGCAGGGAGGCCTGGCCGGCGGTGTTGCCGGTGGTGGTGCCCGTGCCGGTATTCACCAGGTTGGCGTTGCTGGTGAAGCCGCCCTCGCGGGTCACGCGCAGGCGGCCGTTCAAAAAGGAGTAGCTCAGGCGCACTTGCAGCGTCTGTAACTGCTCGGCGGTGAGGCCGTTGATATTGAAGTCGATTTCCAGGTTCTGGTCGATTTGCGAGGTGAGCAGGCCCAGCTGCGTGCTCAAAATCTGGCCCAGGCTGTTCTGCACGGTGTTATCCTGGCCACGCAGCGAAATGGTGTTAAACGAGCCTTGTGGCGACAGCTGCTTGAAAACCAGCAAGCTGAATACCTGCCGGTTCAGCTCCTGCTCGTCGTTGCGGAGCGAGGCCGTGAAGGCGGCCAATTCGCCTTGCAATGCGCCCGGCGCGTCGTTGAATTCGAGGTTGAGCTTGATGGCCGGCAGCAGCAGCGGCCCGGTCAGGTTCATCACGGCCGTGACGGGAACCACGGCAGCGCTGCCGTTGGTGGCGGTGCCCAGCACGGGGGCCAGCGAGGTGCGTTGGGTGTAGGTGGCCGTCACGTTCATTTCGCCGGCCAGCGGGTCGCCATTCCAGGAGATAAGTCCGCCGGGCCGAACCACGAACTCCTTGTTTACCAGGCCTTGCAGCGTGAAATTATACGCCCCGCGCACGATTTCGACCTGGCCGTACATGTTGAATTCGCCGCGCGTATCAATGGCCATTCGCAGCTGCCCGGCCGCGGAGCCCCGAATGACATCGCCGGTGCTTTCGTCGAGTAGAATCTCCATGTAGGCATCCGGCGTGATGGTCAGGTTCATGTTGAGCGTGACCCCGGACAGGTCGATTTTGTCCTGCGCCGCAATCGGCAGGGCCTTTTTGGTGATGACCGTGTCGCCCACCGGGTTGTTGTTCACAAACTTGATGTAGCCGGCTTTCTGGGCGCGGGCGGCGTTGTCGAGGGGCAGCGACAGGCGCGTGCCCGCCTCGCTGGTGGCCCGCACCGTGATGTCGAGGTCGCTGGTGGGGCCCGTCACGCGGGCCGTACCGGTGGCGTAGGCCGTGCCGAAATACAGCTCGTTGTCCTTGCGCGTGGTGTTAAGCACCTGCATCTTACGGAAGTTGGTCGCAATGTCGAGGCTCATGTCTTTGAAACCGTGGTGGCGCACCACGCCATCCACGGTGCCGGTGTTGCCCAACACGTCGCGCAGCCGAATGTTGCGAAACGCTATCGACGTATTCGTGAAGCTGATGCGGTCGGCAAACGTGTAGGTAGTGCCCAGGTAGCCAAAGGTGAGGCGGCCGTTGCTCACGTCGACATGGCCCAGCAGGTTAGGCGCGGCAAAGCGGCCCGTCAGCCGCAGCTCGCCCTGCCCGGTGCCGCTGATGTTCTTAAACAAAGTGCCCAAAAACGGCTGGGCCAGCACAATGGGCGCGTCGTTGAGCGTGCCCACCAGGTTGAACTGGTTGGTGGCATCCTTGGGGGCAATGTCGCCGAGCACCGTGAGCACCGACTGGCCGCCGCGGGCCACGTCGAGGTTCATGCGGAGCTTGCTGGCGGCGTTGTCCCAATCGGCCCGCCCGGCCACCTGGCCAATCAGCGTGCCGTCGTACTTCAGCGAGTCCACGCCCAGCGTGCTGCTGATGGCCAGCGGGCCATACGCGCCGCTCACCGAGCCTTGCGCGTTCAGGCGGCCGGCCAGGTGCTGGCCGGTCAGGCTGGTCAACGTGGCCAGCTCAAAGTCCTTTACCTGCAATTGCAGCGGCGGCCGGTTGGTGTTGGGCGAGATGAAACCCTGGGCGCTCACGAACTGCACGCCGTTGCTAAAAGTCAGGTTCTTAATGTCGAACTCCTTGCCGTAGTCCGAAATCCGCACCGAGTTATCGGCCGCGATGGTCCAGTCTTTATCGAGCAAGTGCAGGCCCGACTGGCGGAACACGATTTCCACGGCCCGCGGCAAAAAGCCCAGCGAGCCGTTGATAGTGGCCTTGTTCGTGGTTCCGGTCTGGGCCAGCGAGGTCGAAAAGTTGATGCGCTGCTGGTCCCACACGCCCTCCACGATGAGTTTTTCGGTGCGTCCCAGCGTGGGTAGCACCTGCCGGTCGCTGGTAATGCTGGCCTGGGCCAGAATGTCGGCCTTATACGGCAGCTTGGAAGTCAGAAAGTCGAAATCATCGTTCACCGTGCGCACGGGGCCGTAGCGCAGGCTGTCGAGGTGGCCGCCGAACTGGAAAATCGACGTTTCGCCGCTCCGAAACGAGCCGTCGATGCGGCTGCCGTTGGCCACCTCCAAATCGGGCACGAACAGCGTCAGCACGGGGTTGGGCTTCTTCAGGTTCAGCAGCAAATCGAGGCGGTACACGGGCAGCACCCGCTGGCGCTTGCGGCGGTAGTAAGCGGCCGTGGCGGCGGCGTTGCTCTCAAAGTTGAGGCGGTACTCGGTGATGAGCGTCTGCACGTCGCGCACCACGTCGGAGGTGTTGAAGGTGCCGGCCATGCTGGCATCCAGGGCTTCGGAGCGGATGGTTACCCGGCGCTGGTTCAGGCGGTTGCGGATACTCACCACGTCCAGCGTGTCCAGGCTCAGCTTGCGGCCGCCCAGCGTGAAGCGCGAGTGGCGCAGGTAGGCGTGGCCGATGAGCGAGTCGAGCTGCACGCCCCGGAATTTCACGTCGGCGCTGGTGGCCACCGTCAGGTGCTGGCTGGTGAGGCCCAGCACGGCCAGGTCGGCGTGGTCTATTTTGGTCTTGATGTCCACATCCTGGTGTTCGCGGTCGAGGTCGACGTGGCCGTCGGCCACGAGGCGCACGGCCGGGTCGTTCACGCTCAGGTGGCCATTGAAGGACTGCTGGTGAAAGTCGCCGTTGAGGGCAATGTTGTGGTAGCGGTAGCCATTGAGCCAGATGCTGGGCACCGTGGCCGTGGCCCGGCCCCGCGCAAACGGCGGCAGGAAGCCCACGCCCGCCACTTTGCCGCTCATGGTTACGTCCCGAATCACGGTTTCGTCGCCCAAAAACTTGCCCAGCTGGAAGGAATTAGTACGAACCGTGCCCTCATAAGCCGCGTGGGTGAGGTCGGTTTTGGTTTTGAGGTTCACGTCCGTCGCCACGAAGCCCAGGGCGGTGTCGAACGAGGCATTGGCCACGAAGTCGTTGTAGAAGCCCAGCACCTGGCCCTGCAATTTCATGGTGCCCAGGCGCTGCACAATTTTATTGGCCGCCGCCGGCAGCCACTTCTCCAGGTCGCCGGCCACCACCACCGAGGGCAGCAGGCGCAGGTCGATGAAGCTCTCTTTGTAGTTGGGCAGGTTGTCGGCGTGGGCGCGCTTGGCCACAATGTGCGTGCCCTTGCCGTAGCGCACGTCGAGGTTATTCACCTTGAAATCGCGCACGTAGCCCGAGGCATCGCCCGAAATGGCCACCGACTCGTGCAGCGTGGCCAGCTGCGGGGCAAATTTGGCAATGTCGTCGGTGAATACCTTCGAGCCCCGCAGGTGGGCAATGGTTTTCATCGAGTCATTATAATCGGTGAAGTTGCCAAAAACCCGGAACTCAAACCGCACAAAATCCTTAATCTGACTGCGGCCCACGCGCAGGCTCAAATCCTTGAACTCCCAAAAATGCGACCCGTACGTCATGTCGGCCGTGATTTCGCGCAGCTGCGTTTGCGAGGGCGTTTCCACGGCGTGCAGGTGCGAAATACGCAGGCCCAGCGTGTCGCCCAGCTTTATTTTCGAGATGTCGGCGTAGATGCTGTCGACTACCAGGTGGTCGTAGTCGATGCTCTTGCCATAGGTTTTGGAATGCTGCCGGTCGGCCTTCTCGATGGCAAAGTGGCCGTTGCGCAGGGCCACGGCCGC
>JAYULN010000458.1:0-1571 GCA_043763525.1 Hymenobacter sp. | reverse complement strand
AACCTGGTTGTAACGGTGGTCTACACCCTCACCGAAGGGAATGCCCTGCGCCTCGACTACACCGCCACCACCGACCAGGCCACGCCCCTCAACCTGACTAACCACAGCTACTTCAACCTGAGCCACGGCACGGCAACGGACATTCTGGCCCACAAGCTGCTGCTGGCCGCCGACCGCTACACCGTGGTCGATGCCACCCTGATTCCGACCGGCGAGCTGCGGCCGGTGGCGGGCACGCCGTTCGATTTCACCACGCCCCACGCCATTGGCGAGCGGATAGCGCAGGTGCCCGGCGGCTACGACCACAACTGGGTGCTGAACCCCGCCAGCCCGGCCGCCCGCGTGTACGACCCGGCCTCAGGCCGCACCCTGGACGTAACTACCGACCAGCCGGGCATTCAGTTCTACACCGGCAACTTCCTCGATGGCTCGCTCGTCGGCAAAGGCGGTACGGTGTACGGGCCGCACGCTGGCTTCTGCCTCGAAACCCAGCATTTTCCCGATTCGCCCAACCAGCCGGGATTTCCGAGTACTATTTTGCGGCCGGGCGAAGTGTTTCGGTCCAGCACGGTGTATCAGTTTGGGGTGCGGAAGTAGCTGTCATTACGAGGCGCAGCCGAAGCAATGACAGGCGGTTACTTCAACTCTGGCAACGCGGCCAGCAGGGTTTTCAACCCCCGCTCGGCATTGCTGCCGAGGTGTACGCGCAACGTGCGGCGGTGGTAGCCCTGCAGGGCCTCCAAATCGCCCAGGGCCTGGGCATTTTTGAAGGTGCCGAAGGTGTAGGAGCGGCCGGGCAGGGCCAGGTCCTGCGGGTTATCGTCGGTGAATTGCACGAACAGGCCCGTATTGGGGCCGCCTTTGTGGTACTGGCCGGTGCTGTGCAAAAAGCGCGGCCCGTAGCCCGACGTGGTGGCGATGTGCAATTGCTGCTGCACCCGCTGGCGCAATTCCAGCAGGCTGGCGCTCACGGCCGCGCTCTCGGTGAGGTAGGCCTGTAGGCAGAGGAAATCGCCGGGCTTCGTTTGGGCGAAAAACGCTTTCAGCACCTCAGCGGCATCGCTGCCGGCTACGTTGGCGTAGTAGTCCACGCCGTTTTCGCGCGCTATGGGTTGAGTTTTTTCGGGCAGGTGGCCCTGCTCTTCCACCACTTTCATCAGGCCGTCGGTGGCCGTTTTGGCGGCCTGCACGTTGGGCTGGTCGAAGGGGTTGATGCCGAACACGGCGCTGGCCACGGCCGTGGCCACTTCCCAGCGGTAAAACTCCTGGCCGAGGTCCAGCGCATCTTCCATCAGAATGGTGATGGTGGGGTGGCCGGCCTGCTCCAGGGCTTGCAGCTTGCTGGTGTTGGCAGCATCGGCCTGGCCCTGGTAGCCCACGTACACAAACACGCGGTCGGAGCCGTAAATGCTTGGGTCGCCCAGCGGCTCGCCGGCCACCGGCAGAATCCCTTTGCCCTCTTTGCCCGTGCTTTCGGCGATGAGCTGCTCCAGCCACAGGCCCAGGTCGGCCAGCGACTCGGGCACGACCAGCGTGAGCTTGTCGCGGCCCAGCCCGGCCAGCACGCCCAG
>JAYULN010000457.1:0-10026 GCA_043763525.1 Hymenobacter sp. | reverse complement strand
CGGTTTTGCCGAAGTGAATGGCGGCGAGGTAGTTATTCGAGCGGCGTTCGAGCACGTTGTCGTGCATGCTCACGCCGGGCGTGATGAGCTCGGTGATGCCGCGCTTGACCAGACCTTTAGCCTCCTTGGGATTTTCGAGTTGGTCGCAGATGGCTACCCGCTGGCCGGCCCGCACCAGCTTGGGCAGGTAATTGTCGATCGAGTGGTGCGGGAAGCCGGCCAGGGCCACTTCGCTGCTGCTGCCAGCCCCGCGCTTGGTGAGCGTGATATCGAGAATGCGGCTGGCCGTAACGGCATCTTCACCAAAGGTCTCGTAAAAATCGCCCACCCGAAACAGGAGCACCGCGCCCGGATGCTGCTGCTTGAGCTGGTAGTACTGCTTCATCAGCGGCGTTTCGGTCACGGCCGGGATGGGCACGGTGAAGTGGTCGGGGCCGACGGATTTAATGACGAATTCTTTTTTGGGTGCAGGCAAGGCAAGTAGCGCGAACTTTGTCGTTCGCGTTTGTGGCGAGTGAATGAATAACGGAAACCCGGAAGCCGGCCAATGGGCCGTTCCAACTGACTTAAACCAACGACGCGAACGACAAAGTTCGCGCTCCTGACCATGCGAAAACTTACAATGGCCGAGCTGAACCGGGCCTCGGTGGATGACTTCAAAAGTACGCCCAAAAGCCCCGTGGTCCTGGTGCTCGACAACGTGCGGAGCATGCACAACGTGGGGGCAATCTTCCGCACGGCCGATGCCTTTGCGCTGGAGAAAATCTGGCTCTGCGGCATCACGCCGCGCCCGCCGCACCGCGAAATCACCAAAACCGCGCTGGGCAGCGAAGAGTCGATGGCCTGGGAATATGCCGCCGAAACGGTGGCCGCCCTGGCCACGCTAAAAGCCGCCGGCTACCTGATTGCTGCCGTGGAGCAGACCACGGGCAGCGTGGCCCTGCCCCAATTTCAGCCCGAGCCCGGCCGGCCGCTGGCGCTGGTGCTGGGCAACGAGGTTTTTGGGGTAGATGATGCCGTGCTGGCCCTCTGCGATTTGGCCGTGGAAATCCCCCAGTTCGGCACCAAGCACTCGCTGAACGTGGGCGTGGCCGCCGGCGTGGTGCTCTGGGATGCGCTGGTGAAGCTGGGCGTGGTGTAGCGCAACCATTGGCGGACCGGCCGGTTCCCCTGCTTTCGCCCGCCATGTCCGCTCCTGAATTCCTTCGGCCCGATGCCGCCCTACTGGCCCTGCGCCCCGTCGTTGTCGCTGAAACCACCGACGCGCCTGGCACCGTCGGCGCTTTTTTGCACGCCACGTTGCGCCCGGTGCTGAAGCTACAGAATGAGCTGCTGCTGGCCGTAGTGGCCGATTTTGTGCGCGACCACCACATCGCCCTGCGCCCCACCGACCAGCACCACCAGCTAACCGAGCTATTGGCCCGCAACACCAAGCTGCGCTACACCGTGGTGGGCCTGATAACCGGCCAGCTCACGACCGAGGAATACGCCGTATACCGCCAGCACCGCCCCGAACTCAACCGCCGCCTGCTGGAGCTGGCCCTTCATCGCGTACTCGACCAGGCGGAGGCAGTTGTAATGCTGGGGGCTTGATGGGTTGCGGGGCCCAAAAAGAACGGTCATGCTGAACGCAGTGAAGCATCTCTATTGCAGCAGTAAATGATTTTACTATTGCGGTAGAGATGCTTCACTGCGTTCAGCATGACCGTTCTAGTGGACGCTTAGTCGTACTGCGAGTCGTGCAGCTTCACGGGCTTGCCTTTTTTGCGCAGGCGCAGGTTCAGCAGCTCCACTACCAGCGAAAAGGCCATGGCGAAGTAGAGGTAGCCTTTTTCGACCTCCTTGTGGGCGGCTTCCATCACCAGCATAAAGCCAATCATGATGAGGAAGGACAGGGCCAGCATTTTGATGGTGGGGTTGTTGTTCACAAAATTGGCCACTACCCCACTGAAGGCGAGCATGATGGCCATGGCACAAATCACGGCCGCAATCATCACCAGCACGTTGTCGACGAGGCCCACGGCCGTCAGAATCGAATCGAAGCTGAACACGATGTCGATGACGATGATTTGCAGAATGATGCTTAGCATCGTGGCCCCGCCGCCGCCCAGGCCTTCCTCCTCGTCCTCTCCCTGTAGCTTGGTGTGAATTTCGGTGGTGCTCTTGTACATCAAAAACAGGCCGCCAGCCAGCAGAATCAGGTCGCGCCCGGTTACCCCAAAGTTGCTCACCAGCGAGGGGATGTTGATGGTGAACAGGGCCTTGCGCAAGCTCACAATCCAGGAAATACTCAGCAGCAGGCCGATGCGAAACATGAGGGCCAGCAGCAGCCCGATGGTGCGGCCGCGGGCCTGCTTTTCCTTGGGCAGGCGGTTGACGACGATAGAAATGAAGATGATGTTGTCGATACCCAACACGATTTCCATAAACGTGAGGGTCAGCAAGCTAATCCAGGTAGCCGGGTGGGCAAAAGTCGAAAAATCGTACATAATCGCTGATTAGCGCTGATTTTTTTGATTTCGCAGATTATTTATTTTACGTGCGGCGACCTGACTTTGCAATCTGCGAAATCAAAAAAATCAGTGTCAATCAGCGATTAGGATTTCATATTCACGAATTGCAGCGGCAGGCCAATATCCGCCTGGCGCAGCACGGCGATGGCGGCCTGCAAATCGTCGATTTTTTTGGCCGTTACGCGCACCTGGTCGTCCTGCATCTGGGCCTCCACCTTCACCTTGGCATCTTTGATGGCCTTGATGATTTTGCGGCCAAATTCCTTGTCCACGCCGGCCCGCACCTTGATGATTTTCTTAACCAAGTTGCCGCTGGGCTGCTCGTCGGCCGAGAAGTCGAGGCTGGTGCCGTCGATACCCTGCTTCACCACGCGGCCCAGGAGGATGTCTTCGAGGGCCTTCACGCGCATGGAGTTTTCGGACGACAGCAGGATGGTATTTTCCTTTTTATTGAGCTCGATGCCGCCTTTGGTGTCGCGCAGGTCGTAGCGGGTTTGCAGTTCTTTTTGAGCCGTGTTCACCGCGTTTTCCAGGGTTTGCGGGTCTACTTTGCTCACGATGTCGAAGGATGCCATGGCGGAATGGGACGTACTATTAAAAGAAGAAAACGGCCGAAGCCGGAGTGTAAAGGTAACAACCCGCGCCGGCCACGGTTGCGCCACCAAGTCTATATTCTGGTTTATGCTCGCCGCTCCTCCCATTCAGTGCCCGCGCACGCCCGCCGAGTGGGCCGCCTACTACCAGCTGCGCTACGCCGTGCTGCGCCAGCCCTGGCAGCAGCCCCCCGGCTCGGAGCGCGTGCCCGCCGACGAAGAGGCCGACACTATGCACGCCCTGCTGCTTGCCAAGGGCAACGATGCCCTGCCCGTGGCCCTGGCTGTGGGCATGTTGCAGCGCATTGGGACACAGCAGGCTCAGATTCGTTTCATGGCCGTGGCCCCGGCTGCGGCTGGCACCGGCCTGGGCCGCCGCGTGGTGGCCTACCTCGAACAGGAAGCCCGGGCGGACGGCCTCACCGAAATCGTGCTGCATGCCCGCGAAACGGCGGTGACGTTTTATGCAACGCTGAACTACGAGCTGGTAGCCCCCTCGCATACGCTGTTTGGGGTGCTGCCGCATTTTCTGATGCGCAAGCCGCTGTAGAGGCTCAGAATTTCTCCCGCCCGCGCCACAGGTCGGCGTACATCTTAAAGTCGCCCAGCAGCGAAAACCAGGGGTGCTGAAAGGTGGCTGGGCGGTTATGCTCCACAAAAAAGTGGCCGACCCAGGCCAACCCGTATGCGGCTACGATACCCGCGACCAGCCAGCTCCAACGGCCAGTACTGACGAGCATAGCCGGGCAAAGCAAAAATGGCGTAGTACCGACAAAGTGCAATACCCGCGTGCCGCGTCGGCTGTGCTCGCGCAGGTAGCGGGGATAAAATTCGGCAAAGGTGAGCGGCAGTGCAGACATGACAGCCGCAGAAACAATGAAAATTGCGGGCCGCCTCAGCAGCGGCCTTCCCAATGCTGGCAAATGAAGTAAATTTTTCCTCAATCTTGCCAACTCAATCACCTCCTTCCAACCCCATTCCCGTGTCCCACTCCCCCACTCCTGCCATACCCGAACTCGCCGCCATGGTGGCCGCCTACAACCAGATGAACCACTACGGCCGCGCCAACGGCATGGTCCTGAGCGTGCCCACGCCCGGCCAGGCCGAATACCGCATGACCATCGGCGACGACCATCTTTCCTCGCCCAACACCTGCCACGGCGGCGTGCTGGCCGGCCTCATGGATGCCGCCCTGGGGGCCGCCGCGCTCTCGCTCGCCTTCACGCACCTGGAATTCGTTTCCACGGTCGAGTTCAAGATGAACTACCTGCATTCGGTGCATCTGCACGACGTGCTGGTGGCCAAGGGCGTGGTCGACCACGCCGGCAATACCCTGGTGGTGAGCAGTTGCGTGATTTACCGGGTGAAAGCCGGCCACGCGGATGTACCCGTGGCACGCGGCCTGGGCACGTTCAACCGCTACCCGGCCAACAAGCGGGATTTTGCCAAGCTGATGATGCAATAAAGAACCATGCTGTTATTGCGAGCGGAGCGAAGCGACGCAATCCGTCCGGGTCTCAGCGACTGGCTCTAAGTTGTGACAAACCTTTGTTTTGAGCAATAGAAAGCCCCAGCACTATTCGGTGCTGGGGCCTTCTACATTCATCAGGTTAGTCGCTGAGACCCGGACGGATTGCGTCGCGCTGCTCGCAGTGACAGGCTGGCATTTACAGCTCGGCCGTGGCGTGTACGTCTACGGGCTCGTACTCGTCTTCGCCTTCACCCAATTGCGGGGCCGTCACTTTGCGCACGTTGCGGGCGCAGTCCTCGTCGCGGTGGTTGCGGCCCACGGTGAACTCCACCCAGTCGCCTTCGCGCAGGTCGTTGAAGTCACCTTCGGTGAGGTCAGCGTAGCTGAAGAACAGATTGTTGGGTGGCATTACCACGAAGCCAAAGCCATTTTTCAGGTTTTTGATGGTGCTCATGCCGAGCGTGCCCACGGGGCCGGCAGCGGTGGGGCCAGTGGGGCGGACCAGCTTGGGCGCGGCGGCCGAGCTGGGCGCAAACGCGGCCGGCTCCGACTGGCTCACAAACAAGGCTTCTACTACCTCATCCTGTTCCTGCAAGCCGCGGTCAATCACGTCGTGCATGGCCACCGGGTAGGTTACCTGCTCCAGCAATTGCTGCGAAGCGCGCGTAACGCGGGTTTCGCCCTTGAAGTCTTCGTACTTGAAATCCCAGTTCAGCAGCATCACGCGGGTACCCACGGTGTTGAGCTTGCGGATAAGGGGCACGTAGTCGGAGTCGCCGGCGATGAGCACGACCACATCGAGGGTTTTGTGCAGGGCCAACTCCAGGGCTTCCAGGCTCAGCCACACGTCGATGCCTTTTTCCTGAAGACGGCCGTCGCGGGTTTTCAGGGCCATGTAGTGCGTTTGCACGCCCAGGTTCATCAGAATATCGTCGAGCAGGCGGTCGTGAAACAGCCGGTCTTTGTCGCGGGCTTCGGTAGCGGACAGGCGTCCTCGGAAAAAGTGCGCGTCGGTGATTTGCGCTAGTCGCACATCCACGTCCTCTTCTTCAGCTACCTGGTGGCGGATGTATTCGTGTAATCCTTCCAGGCTAATGCGGGCTTTGCGCTCATGCTGGAAATAATAATAATCACTGATTTTTAAGAAATAGTTGCCGTCATAAAAGACACCAACCCGAATCAAGGGGCTGTTCATCTGGTTCATGGTAATGTAGTTAAGTAAAGTTAGAGAAGTCTTTTAGGTGGGGAAATGGCGTGATTTGGGTAGGGTTGTCGCAAAGCAGACGGCGCCATGGCACTCGCCGCAAGTTTCGGACAGCTGTCGGATAGGACCAGGTAGGGCGGTGGCATTGCCTAGTGCGTGGCAAGCCCCGGAGAGTTGGGTTAATTATTGAATTATTAAGATGCCAGACGGCGGGGCTTATTGAACACGCTGAATAATAACACGAATCAATACAGGCACCACGCTAATTTACCGACATATCTGCTGCGAAGCTAACGGTATTGGCTGACTTATGCAACAGCACCGCTTATCAGAATACCACCCGCAATCGATGCCGCTGCGCCCCCGATGCCGTCAGAAGCCCATGCGGCCTACTACCAGGCCCAGCACCAGCAAGGCATAGCCGCCGCAAATGGCCACTTCGAGCAGGTTGCCCGTGGCCGAGCCCGTGCTGATAAGCGGAATCTTAAACGAGTATTCCAAAATCGGCAGAAACCACCTAACCCCGGCCCTAGTCAGGGTATCGGCTACTATATGAGACAGGTAGCCACTGCCCGCAAACAGCGCCACGCCGTGCCAGCCCAGGTGCTGGTCGGCGAGGTAGCCGATGTAGGTCCAGAGCGCGGTGGCCCAGATAGTGTGCGTCCAGGAACGGTGCGAGGTGAAGGGAGCCAGCGCCACGAACGTGCCTAGCAAGCTCAGCCACAGCTGCTCGGTGTAGAGGCCCGCCACCACCGTGCCCAGGCCCGTGAACAGCAGCGCCAGCCGCCGCGCCGAGCCGCCCTGCATGCCCACGCCAATGAGCCCAAAGGCCAGCGCCGCCGTGTAATAAAGCCGCTGCCCGGAGCCGGGCCGCAGCTGCAAGTACGCATAAGCGGCCAGCGCCAGTGCCCCGGCGGCAAAGGCCCAGCGCACGTAGTTCTGAGTAAATCCCAGGCGCTTGCTCAGGCGGCTGTCGGGGTGGTCGAGGTCGGGGGCGAGGCTGGAAAAACCGGCCAGCGCAATGCCGGGCAGCGAAAACGGAATGCCGGGCACCAGCCCGGCAATGGCTACGCCGGTGATGAGGCCGATGGCCAGGTGAGAAGAGCCGCGCATTTTTTAGTTGTCAGTTGTTCGTTGTCAGTTGTTAGTTTGTTGGCGAGCCGCGAACCGTCTTCTGACAACTGACAACGAGCAACCGATAACCAAAACCAACGGCGAAGCTACGGGCAGCCCCGGAAACCTTCGCCGCCGCTCCCGTGTATTCACCCCGCTGCCCGACCGGATAATTCTCCGGCCGGGCTACTTCATTTGCCCCGCCCTAGCCTGAAAACCCGTGCAAGTAGCTGATTTCCTTCGTTTATACCGCCTTTCGCCCGAGCTTCAGGTGCTGGCCTCGCGCCTGCGCGGAGCCGCCGAGCCCGGCCCTGGCCGCCTGCGCCTGCACCTGCGCGGCCTGGTGGGTAGCCAGGATGCCGTGGTGGCGGCGGCCGTGGCCCACGCCCAGCACCCGCACGTTTTTATTTTGCACGACAAAGACGAGGCGGCGTATTTCCTGTCCGATTTGCAGCACTTGCTGCCCGAGGGGCCGGAGGCGCTGTTGTTTCCCAGCTCGTATAAGCGGCCGTACCAGTTTGATGAGACGGAAAATGCCAACGTGCTGATGCGGGCTGAGGCGCTGAACCGAATTAATACAACGCGGGCGGCCACTACGGGCAACAGCGTATTCATCGTTACGTACCCCGAAGCGCTGACGGAGAAGGTGATTAACCGGCAGAGCCTGGTAAAAAACACCTTCAATGCGAAGGTGGGCGACAAGCTGGACGTGAATTTTCTGGGTGAATTGCTGGGCGAATACGATTTTGAGAAAACGGATTTTGTGTACGAAGCGGGTCAGTATGCCATTCGCGGCGGCATTGTGGACGTGTTCAGCTACGCCAATGAATTGCCGTTTCGCCTCGAATTATTTGGCGATGAAATCGAGAGCATCCGCACGTTCAACCCGGAAACGCAATTATCGGTGGAAGCGCGGCCCAGCATCAGCATCATCCCCAATGTGCAGACGAAGATGCTGACGGAAACGCGGGAGGCGTTCTTTGATTTTTTGCCCCGCACGGCCTGTATCTGGGCCAAAGACGTGCGCCAGACGCTGGACGTGGTAGCGGAACTGTACGAGAAAGCCGAAGCGAATTTCCAGTTGGTGCTGAGCGAGGGCGGCGGCATGCAGATTGTGAGCAAGCCCGCCGATTTATTCGAATCGGGCAAGAATTTCAAGAAGCTACTCGACGAATTCGCGGTGGTGGAATTCGGCAAGCGGTTTCACTTCAAAAACGCCGATACTTTTCAATTTACCGCCAAGCCGCAACCGAGTTTCAATAAGGAATTTGAGCGGATGGTGAAGAATCTGAAGGAAAATCAGCAGCGTAATTTAATTACGATAATTACCGCCGATACCGTGCGGCAGGCCGACCGTCTGCGCACGATATTTGACGAGCTGGACAACAACGTGCAGTTTCAGCACCTGCTGCTGGCGCTGCGCGAAGGATTTGTGGATGAGCAGCTTGAACTGGCCGTTTATACCGACCATCAATTATTCGAGCGCTACTACCGGGCGCAGGAAACCAAGAAGTTTTCGAAGAAAAAAGCATTGACGCTGCGCGAATTAAAAACGCTGCAACCCGGCGATTATGTAACGCACCAGGATTATGGAATTGCGCGGTTCGCGGGGCTGACGCAAGTGGAAATAAACGGGCAGATTCAGGAGGCCATTCGGCTGGTTTATCGCGACGATGATTTGCTGACTGTCAGCATTCACTCGCTGCATAAAATTGCGAAGTATAGTGGGGCGGAGGGTTCGCCGCCCACCATGAGCAAGCTGGGCTCGCCGGAGTGGGAGAACAAGAAAAAGTCGGTAAAGAAGAAGGTGAAGGACATTGCGGCCGACCTTATCCGACTGTACGCCAAGCGCAAAACCGCGCCGGGCTTCGCCTTTTCGCCCGACGGCTTTATGCAGGCCGAGCTGGAATCGTCGTTCATTTACGAGGACACGCCCGACCAGGCCAAGGCCGTCGAAGACGTGAAGCAGGACATGCAGCAGCCCCACCCGATGGACCGGCTAATTTGCGGCGACGTGGGCTTCGGCAAGACGGAAGTGGCCATTCGGGCGGCCTTTAAAGCCGTGGTTGATGGCAAGCAGGCGGCCGTGCTGGTGCCCACTACCATCCTGGCGATGCAGCACTACAAGACGTTTCGGGACCGGCTGGCCACCATGCCGGTAACGGTGGAATATATTAACCGCTTCAAATCGACGAAGCAAATTAAGGAGACCTTGCAGCGCGTGGCCGAGGGCAAAACCGATATTTTAATTGGCACGCACCGGCTCACGAATAAGGATATTAAATTCAAAGACCTGGGGCTGCTGATTATTGACGAAGAGCAGAAATTCGGGGTCAAGACCAAGGATAAGTTGAAGGAGCTGAAGGTGAACGTGGACACGCTCACGCTCTCGGCCACGCCGATTCCGCGCACGCTGCACTTCTCGCTGATGGGCGCCCGCGATTTGAGCGTGATTGCCACGCCGCCGCCCAACCGCCAGCCCGTGACCACGGAGCTGCACGTGTATGATGAGATTCTGATTCGGGACGCGGTGGCGCGGGAGCTGAAGCGCGGCGGGCAGGTGTTTTTCGTGCACAACCGCGTGAAGGACATCGAGGAGATGGCCGGCACGATTCTGCGGCTGGTGCCGGATGCGAAAATCACTTTCGCCCACGGGCAGATGGACGGCGAGATGCTGGAAAAGCGCATGATGAAGTTCGTGGAGGGCGAGTATGACGTGCTGGTTTCGACCAACATCATCGAGTCGGGCCTCGACATTCCCAACGCCAACACCATCATCATCAACCGCGCCCACCTGGCCGGCCTGAGCGACCTGCACCAGATGCGCGGCCGCGTGGGCCGCTCCAACCGCAAGGCCTACTGCTACCTCCTCACGCCGCCGGTGGCCCAGCTGCCGGCCGATGCCCGTAAGCGCCTGAGCACGCTGGAGGAGTTTTCGGACCTCGGCGCGGGCTTCAATGTGGCCATGCGCGACCTGGACATTCGCGGCGCGGGCAACCTGCTGGGCGGCGAGCAGTCGGGCTTTATCAACGACCTGGGCTACGAAACCTACCACCAGATTCTGGACGAGGCGGTGCAGGAGCTGAAGGAAACCGAGTTCCGCGACCTGTTTCTGGGCGACTCGAACCAGCG
>JAYULN010000456.1:0-3976 GCA_043763525.1 Hymenobacter sp. | reverse complement strand
TGACCAAGCAGTACCCCTCCGGCAACCGCACGGCCCCGTTCTTCCTGCGCGACTCCAAGCTGGCCGGCCAGAGCATCTGGAACTACGTGGCCGAGCGCTACGGCTACACCACCATTCAGAACATTCTGAACCTGACGCGCATCACGCGCGACATTGAGGTGGGCATCAGCTCGTCGCTGAACGTGCCGTATAAGGTGTTTCTGAAAGACTGGCTCATGTACTACCGCGACCTGAATGGCCAGCCCGTGGCCACGCTGGTCGAGCCCGATGCGAAGTTCCGCCAGAACGGCCGCAACCGCCATTCCGACGTGTTTTCGCAGCCCGTTATCAGCCCCAACGGCCAGCTGGTGGCCTACGCCCAGAACGAGCAGGGCCGCTACCGCGTGCTGGTGGCCAGCCGCGACGGCAGCCACCGCCGCATTATCAGCCGGGGCGGCCACAAAACCCCCGACCAGCAAATTGAAACCCGCCTGCCGGTGCTGGCATGGCGCGGCAGCTCGCAGGTGGCCGTGGCCGAAATGAGCCGGGGCGAGATGAACCTGCACCTGCGCGACGCCGATGGCCGCGGCCTGGTGCGCCGCGTGCGCGAGGCCATCCGGTTTTCGCGGCCGGCCTCGCTCTTTGAAGCTTATGACCAGGTGCTGAGCATGAGCTACTCGCCCGACGGCAAGGCCCTGGCATTTAGTGCCGTGCGCGACGGCCAGAACGACATTTACCTGCTGCGGGCCGGCAGCCGTAAGCCCGAGCAGCTCACCAACGACTTGTTCGACGACGTGCAGCCGGTGTTTTTGCCCGGCGGGCAGGGGCTGGTGTTCAGCTCTAACCGCTACCTCGATTCGGCGGGCCGGGCGCGGCCGGCCACGTTTCAGAACGTGGTGAACAACTACGACCTGTTCGTGTATCACCTCGACGGCCGGACCATTCCGGTGGAAACGCTGGTGAGCACCATCTCGAACGAGACGCGGCCCCGCGCCATTTCCGATGACGAAATCTTGTACCTCGGCGAAGAAAGTGGTGTGCGCGCCCTGTACCGCTACTCGCTGACTACCAAGCAGCGCACGCCCCTTACCAGCTGGCTGCCCAATACCCAGGATTTCGACTACAGCCCCGCCACCAAGGCGCTGGTGTTTGTGGCCCCCGCCCAAAGCCGCGACATTCTGTACCTCTACCCCGATTACCCGCTACCCACGGCCCTGCCCCTGACCAAAACCGCCCGCCAGCAAACCCTCGAAGACCGGTCGGCCCCCCGCGCCGCCGCGCCCAAGCCCAGCCCGGCCCCGGTCGTTGCCGCCCGCCCCGACAGCGCGACGGCCGTTGTTCCGGCTGCTCCAGTCGATTCCACGGCCTCGCCCCGCGCCCAGCGCCGGGCCCGCCGCAAAGCCGCCGAAGCCGTGAACACCAGCGACTACCAATTCGAGGAAGACGAGCCCGCGCCGGCGGCGGCGGCCAAGCGGCAACGCCTCACGCCCACGGCGGCCTCGGCCGCCGCCCAGGCGCAAATCGATGCTCCCACCCTGACCGGCCCTTACCGGTATGATACCCGATTCATGGCCGACAACGTGTCGACGGCGCTGTACGTGGACCCGCTGCTGGGCCTGGGCCTGCAGTTTAAGGCGGCCCTCACCGACGTGCTGGAGAACCAGCGCATCGATGCCAGCCTGTTTGGTCTCTTCGACCTGCGCACCAGCAGCATCCGGGCTTCCTACACCAATCTCACACACCGCTACGACTGGGGTATTTCATACCAGAAACAGGCATACTTCTTCGAAATCAACGGGGGGCGCTACCGTTATGGCCGTCACGAAGTCTCCCCCACTATTGCCTACCCGCTCACGCACAACCTAAGCGTGCGCGGCGGCCCGCGCTTCGTGAGCATTTCACGCACCCGCCTGGGCGATGTGTCGACCGCCGATGACCAGAACAGCAACTACCTCGGCTATAATGGCGAGGTGGTGTTCGATAACAGCATTGCTACCGGTGTGAACATGGTGAGCGGCACACGCCTCAAAGCCAGCATGCTAAACCTGACTAACCTGAACGACAAGGGCCTGAATTTTGGCAAGTTCATTATTGACCTGCGGCACTACCAGAAAATCAGCCGCTCCATTGTGTGGGCCAACCGGGCCAGCTACGGGCAGTTCTTTGGCAACCGTGAGCAATCTTTCCGCCTCGGCGGCATGGATAACTGGCTGAACGCCGGCTACCAGAACGGCCGCTCTACTTACTTCGACGCGGACCAGACCTTCAATCAGGAGTTCGTGACCAACCTGCGGGGCTTCGACTACAGCGCCCGCACCGGACCGCGCTATGTGCTGTTCAACACCGAATTACGCATTCCCATTGTGCAGTACTTCGCCCGGCGGCCCATCTATTCGGGCTTCTTCCGCAACCTCCAGCTCTCCGGCTTTGCCGATGCCGGTACCGCGTACTCCGGCAACAACCCGTTTAGTACCGACAATTCGGCCAATACGGAGATAAAGGGCGGCAGCGGCAACTACTTCTCGGCCACGGTCATCAACTTCAAAAACCCCTTCCTGATTGGCTACGGCGTGGGCGCGCGCACCACGCTGCTGGGCTTCTACGGCAAAGTCGACGTGGCCTGGGGCCAGGAAAACTACGTAACCAGCGGCCCGAAATTCTACTTCACGCTGGGGTACGACTTCTAGGAATCGGGCCAACCCACCGTCCTGCGGAGAGATGCCTCGGCTTCGCTCCGCAGGACGTTCTTTTTATGTCATCTCCCGGTGGGGTTCGGTCGTATCTTTGCGGCCCGAAACGAACCCCTGCCCGTGCCCCTGCTCCGCGAAATATCCACCCTGCTGGCCAAAGACTTCCGCCTCGAATGGCGGCAGCGCGCGGCCCTGGGCGGACTACTGCTGTACGTGGGCAGCACAGTATTCGTGTGCTTTCTGAGCTTCAGCCTGCGCGGCGGCACGCCCCCGCCCCCGGCCTGGAATGCGCTGCTGTGGGTCATTCTGCTGTTTGCCGCCATCAATGCCGTGGCCAAAGGCTTCATGCAGGAAAGCCCCGGCCAGCGGCTCTATTATTATACGCTGGTGCGGCCCCAGGCCATTATTCTGGCCAAAATGCTTTATAATGCCCTGCTGCTGGCGGCGGTGGCGCTGCTGGGCCTGTTTCTCTACACGGTATTTCTGGGCAACCCCATTCAGGATGCGCCGCTATTTGTGGCCAACCTGCTGCTGGGGGCCGTGGGCTTCGCCACCACGCTCACGCTGGTGTCGGGCATTGCGGCCAAGGCGGGCGGCAACGGCGCTACCCTCATGGCCATCCTCGGCTTCCCGCTGATGGTGCCCATGCTGCTGCTGCTCATCAAGGTGAGCAAGAATGCGCTCGATGGGCTGGACCGGGGCCTGAGCCAGCAGGCCCTGCTCACGCTGCTGGCCCTAAACATGTTGGTCGCGGCCGTGTCTTATCTGTTGTTTCCTTTTCTGTGGCGGGGTTGATTTTTGATGCTTGGCTATTGGTGCCTGGCGCTTGGCTTTTCGCAAAATCGGTTTTCAAATCTGATTGTTACTTACTTATATGAGTTCGTCGGCATCTACAAGCATTGAGTCCTCGGCACCAGGCACCAGGCACCAGGCACCAGGCACTAAACTAGCCTGGTGGAAAATCATAGCCATTATTCTTCTGCTATACTCGGCCGTAACGGGTTTCCTGTTGCCGGTGCCGCGGCTGGCCATCGTGAATGAGAGCATTCGCAACCTGTATTTCCACGTGCCCATGTGGTTTGCCATGATGGTGATTCTGAGCACGTCGGTATTTCGCTCAATGCAGTATTTGCGCAAGCCCTCGGCCCGGCTCGATATTCTGAGCCACGAGGCGGCCAAGTCGGGCATCGTGCTCGGCATTCTGGGGCTGGCCACGGGCAGCCTGTGGGCCAAATACACCTGGGGCGCGTGGTGGACGCCCGACCCGCGCCTGAACGCCGCCGCCGTGGCCCTGCTCATCTACGGGG
>JAYULN010000455.1:0-1583 GCA_043763525.1 Hymenobacter sp. | reverse complement strand
GTAGCTGGTGAGCATTTTGCCGTTCTGGTAAATCATACCGTCCTGCCAGGTAATGCCCTCGTTGTGCTCGTAGCGGGCCACTATTTTGAAGTAGATGGCGGCGTTGCCGGGGGTAAGCGCGATGGTCTGGCCCTTCTTGGGGATGGGCAGCGGCCCGTAGTTATCGAGTGACCAGTTGCGCGGGGTGGCGCTCAGGGCCGCCGAGCCGTGGAAATCGGCCACATCAGGAAACAGCTGCACCTGGGGCTGTAGCACGGTGATGCTCTGCACGTAGGGCTGCTGACGGAAGTAGTCGGCCGCCGCTTTGGTGCAGCTGATGGAGTAGCCGAACTTGCCATCGGGGGTGGCCACGGCCTGGGGGCTGCCGTTGGGCTGGTCGTAGTCGACCACGCCCTGGGCACGCAGGGCGGCCAGCACCTCGTCGTTGGGGTTATCCACCTGCATAAAGTAGGTGGTTTGCAGGCCGGGGGGCGTTACGCCGGGCTTGCTATTGAGAAAGACCTGGCCGTCTTTGATTTCGAGGGTGTCGCCGGCCACGGCCACGCAGCGCTTGATGTAGTTGGTACGCAAGTCGGCGGGGAACTGCGCCTCGTGGGGCACATGAAACACCACCACGTCGTTGCGCTTTATTTCGGAGAAACCCGGGAAGCGGTAGGTGGGCAGCTGAATCAGCTCGGAATAGCTTTTGAGGCCCGTGCCCCACACGGTTTGGTGGGTGAGGGGCACTTGCAGCGGCGTTTGGGGCGTGATGGGGCCGTAGTGCAGCTTGCTCACAAACAGGTAGTCGCCCACCAATAGCGAGTTTTCCATGCTGGGCGAGGGAATGGTGTACGCCTCAAACGTGGCCCAGCGGATGAGCGTGGCGGCCACAATGGCGAAAATCAGCGAGTCGGCCCACTCGCGGGTTTTCGTTTTGGGGGCTTGGGGAGCGGCGGTGGGGTCGGTTTTGAGCAAAGACATGGGGGGAGCAAGCTTGGGCTTGGCAATGAAAATCAGGCAAAGAAACGCCGGGATTTGAAAGGATTACAAAACCGGCCTCTTCGATAAGGTATTAATAGGAGGGCAATATTGAGGGCGACTCCACCTAAACATACAACGGCGGTGCGGTTACTCGCTGCTCTAACATTCTGAAAATCCAGCAGGGTTTTGCCATTGTGGACCAACTGAACAATTTCAATCGATGCCCGCACACTTGGCATAGAATGCACAGGGCAAAATACGGTTATGAAATCACCTGGTCGGACCTTTTCAATAATAGCCGGAATCGCAGGCTCATAACGTACCGGAACGCGAAAGATTTCGGACCTGCCATTCAGGTCAATTATAAGTTCATAATGGATGATAGCCCCGCTCGTTCGAACTGGATTTGTGGATAAAGACTGCACAATGCCTGAGATGGACTGTTGCTCGTTGATGGTTTGACGCGAAAGCCAAAAATTATACCCTCCAACCGAAGCCAACATAGCGAGCATGATACACCAAAATGCAAAATTGGAGCGGCTCATAAAAGGCAATTACAAATCGAGCAGCTCTTTCATTCCAAACACGCCCACCCGGCCGGGCAGCCACTCGGCCGCCAGCAG
>JAYULN010000454.1:0-1583 GCA_043763525.1 Hymenobacter sp. | reverse complement strand
CCATCAGGTGCTTTATGGGCTTGCGCTTGCACATGTCCAGAATTTCCCAGAACTGCGGGTGCAGCGTGGGCTCGCCGCCGGATATCTGCACCACGTCGGGCTCGCCCTCGTTGGCCACCACCAGGTCCACCATGGCTTCCACTTCCTCCAGGGTGCGGTGCCGGCCGTGGGTGGGGCTGCTTTCGGCGTAGCAGGTGGGGCAGGTGAGGTTGCAGCGGTCGGTTATCTCGATGACGGTGAGGCAGCTGTGCTGCTCGTGGTCGGTACACAGGCCGCAATCATACGGGCAGCCGAAATGCGTGGCCGTGCCAAATCGGCGCGGTGTTTCGCTGGGCTTCACGTAGTTGCGAATGCTCTTGTAATACTCAATGTCGGTGGCAATGCGCACCTTCTGCCGCCCATGCTCTGGGCAGCGCTTGAGCATAAACACGTTCCCGTCCTCAAAGACGATTTTGGCCTCGATGCGGCGTAGGCACTGCGGACACAGGCTAAGCGTGAAATCGTAGTAGGTGTAGGGGCGTTCGGGCATGAGAAAGTGGTGTGATTGAATCGTAAGCGCCTTTCAATCAACTAATTTATCTATTTTTAAATATGTTCTAATATAAGCTAGAATAGAAGTTGCTATTGGTTCTAAATCCTTTTTCTGCTTGTTGTACTTATTCCAAATGCCACTTTTTTCAAATTTTTTCAAAGATGAGGCAGTTGGAAATCTATGAGGTAATTCCTGTGCGATTTCATTGAGAGTTATGCCAACGAGGTACAGGTTTTTTTTTACGGTATTGTCAAACTTCTCTAATTCGGTTTTTAGTTGCACAGGAATTAATGGAGAAGCAATAAGCAGATTTAACTTCTCAGTTTCTTCGAAGTACTTTTTCGAAAAATTTATTGGCCCATATTCGTATTTTTTCCAATGCTCAAGAATGATTGCAGGGTTGGTAATATCCTCCTTTTTTTCTTCGGTCTTATTCTCGAAATACTCAGGCGCTACAAAGTTTTTCTCTGCCCAGGTTTGAGTAACAATAGCTCCATGAAAGCTTTCATGCAAGCTCTTGACTTTTTCGTCATCAATTTTCATATCGCCCTTGTAAAAATGTTCAATGAATTCAGTGAACATAAGAGTTGAATTCGCATAAACAATGTGATTGAAGTCGAATACTGTAGTGAAGTCAGTCTCTGTTCTGTTTTGAAAAAACCCCAATATCTCCTCAAATGCTTTGACTTGCATTTTGAAAATTTCAGTTTTTATAGGCGTAAACAATGTCTTTCTTGCCTGCTTATATGAAAGTACAGTTACTATACCAACAACTAAAAAGAAGATTATTTGAAAAATATCTTTAGTTGAACCAACAAGAAAAGTGATTTCACTGTTGGCGATTGAATCTAGTAGAAATGTCATGAGGGTTTAAAGTTGTTTATTGAAAAAAACACAAATGTTTTCGGCCTTCCGGTAGATACTCAACCGCATCCACACCCAAACATAATACGGCGGTGGTCTTAACTAAGGTGAAAGCAGTATCTTCGGGAATGGTTTACACACAACACTTGTGCGCCAAATGTGGCAGCGAACATATTCGGCGCAATGG